>NZ_DAMBTF010000008.1:0-130718 GCF_032054185.1 Proteiniclasticum sp. | reverse complement strand
AATTTACGGACAGGCAACTCCATCAACTTTAAGTCATTTGAAATTAGCTAAAACAGTGTATGAAAAAATGTTTTATCAAGTATCAGAGGAATTAGAATTGACCCAAAATGAAATAGATGTACTTCTATTTTTGCATAATAATGCCCCACTTAATACTGCAAGTGATATAGCTAGATATCGTGCTATGTCAAAGTCTATGATATCAAAGTCAGTAGATTCTTTATATAAAAGGGGATATCTATCCTATGATATAGATGAGTTAGATAAAAGATGTATTCATCTTAAAATTGAACCAGTGGCTATGCCAATTGTAAAAAAGTTACATGAAGTTCAAAAACAGTTTTTTGATATTCTTACTTCCAATATATCTGAAGAAGAATATAAAGTAATGGAAACAGTATTAAATAAAATGTATGAAAACATCATTGATGAACTTGAAGAATGAGAGGAAGATAGAAGAGATGGAAAATAAACAACAAAGTGAGTTAGGAACAAAAAGTATAAGTAAATTACTATTTAGTATGGCTATTCCTGCCATTACAGCGCAGATTATTAATCTTTTGTATAATTTGGTGGACAGAATGTACATAGGACATATTCCTAAAGTAGGAGCTACTGCATTAACTGCAGTAGGTGTTACAATGCCAATTATTATGGTTATATCAGCATTTGCTGCTTTAGTTAGTATGGGAGGTGCACCACGTTCCTCAATTATGATGGGAAAAGGAGATAAAGATACTGCCGAGAAAATACTAGGAAACTGTACTACTGCACTAGTATTTATTTCAGTGATATTAACAGCTGTAGTGCTTATATTTGGAGAGAAAATGTTAATGACATTTGGAGCCAGTGAAAATACTATAAAATATGCATTGGATTATTTGAAAATTTATGCTTGTGGAACATTGTTTGTACAACTTTCTTTAGGTCTAAATGCATTTATTACAGCACAAGGATTTGCAAAGACAAGTATGTTTACAGTACTAATTGGAGCAATATTAAATATTATCTTAGATCCAATATTTATTTTTGGGTTTAATATGGGAGTAAAAGGTGCAGCTTTAGCAACTATAATATCCCAGGGAGTTTCTGCATTATGGGTTATAAAATTTCTTATAGGAGATAAGACTTTATTAAAAATCAAGAAAAAATATCTAAAGATAGATTTTAAAGTATTATTACCTTGTATAGCCCTTGGACTAGCACCATTTATTATGCAATCAACAGAAAGTATTTTAGCCATATCATTTAATACATCTTTACTAAAATATGGTGGAGATTTAGCAGTTGGAGCCATGACTATTCTTTCAAGTGTTATGCAATTTTCCATGCTTCCATTAGTTGGGCTTACCCAAGGAGCCACACCAATTATTAGCTTTAACTATGGAGCAGGGAAAGGGGATAGGGTTAAAGAAGCATTTTTATTGTTACTAAAAGCATCTCTAACTTATTCAATAGGATTATGGGCAATTGCAATGTTATCTCCACAAATATTTGCCAAAATTTTTACTAAAGATGCTGAGTTAATTAGTATTTCTATTAAAGCAATGAGAATTTACATGGCTGCTTCTCTATTATTTGGAATTCAAATTAGCTGTCAGCAGACTTTTATAGCCTTAGGAAATGCAAAGACATCTGTATTTCTAGCTATTTTACGTAAGATAATTCTTTTAATTCCACTTATATATATATTACCTTTGTTTTTAGAAAACAAGGTAGATGCAGTATTTTTAGCAGAGCCAGTAGCAGATATTATTGCTGTTACAATAACAAGTATAATGTTTACTATTCAGTTTAAAAACGTATTAAAGGAACTAGATTACTAAAAACTTTAAATTAAGGAGTGAGGAAAATGTTTTATCCTTTTAGTTATTTTAGATTTGATCCAACCATGATTATATTAATTCCAGCAGTTATTTTAACCATATATGCCCAAAGCAAAGTACAATCAAATTTTGCTAAATATTTGAGAGTACCGACACAAAAGGGATATACAGGAGTTCAAGTTGCAAGGAGATTATTAGATCAACATGGTTTGCAAAATATACCAATTGAACTTTCAAGAGGTAAGTTAAGTGATCATTATGATCCAACAAAACAAATTTTGAGACTATCCCAAGAAGTATATGAAGGACATTCTGTAGCTGCAGTAAGTGTAGCTGCTCATGAGGTAGGACATGCTATTCAGCATGCTAATGGATATATTCCATTATCTTTAAGAAATATAGTTTTTCCTATAGCTAGATTTGGCTCTTCTGCCGCTTGGCCATTTATGATGATAGGATTACTTATTCCTAGTTTAGGTAGCCTTATGAATATAGGAATATTACTTTTTGGAACAGCAGTTTTATTTCAAATCATTACACTTCCAGTAGAGTTTAATGCAAGTAGTAGAGCTTTGGAACTACTTGATACTAATGGTTTTGTAGTCGAAAATGAAATCAAGGGATCAAAGAAGGTACTTCAAGCTGCAGCTTTAACTTATATAGCAGCTATGGCAAGTGGGATAGCACAATTATTAAGACTTATTATGATTAGAAATAGAAATAATCAAGAATAAAATCAAAAGAAAGTATGCTATGAAAATTATGCTTAACAAATCTTGCCAGGAATAAAGGTATCATTTGATTAATAGAAAAGAGAAGAATGACTAGATAGTTGATACATTTGTAGTTTTGTGTGCAGCTAGAGATCTTGTTATTCCGAGCATAGCGAGGAATCTTAAGGGGTGATGATTTGTATTATGTATATATGATGAGTAATTGGAATGATAAGGTCCTATATACAGGCATTACCAATAATTTAGAACGTAGAGTGTATGAACATAAAAATAAATTAACAAAAGGTTTTACTGCAAAATATAATATAAACAAATTAGTATATTTTGAATATACAGAAGATGTGACTGCTGCCATATCAAGGGAAAAACAGATTAAGGGCTGGTGTAGACAAAACAAAAATGAATTAATAGAAAATACTAATCCTGAATGGAAGGACTTATCAGAGGGATTTTAAACTAAAGATTCCTTGTTACACTCGGAATGACAAGCTTTTTTAAGTCGCATTATTAATAAAATTCGTCGCTAAATAGCTTATTAAGTAGTTGATTTTACTAGGGTAGAGTATGCTTCTATATTCTGCCTTTTTTATTTTGTAATATAGGTTTGTCATAGTATGGGATATATATAGGTATGTAAAACTGAAAATTTAATAAAGAAAATAAAATGGTGAAGTTTTAGGTCGAAAAAATACCAACTAAACTTCGCCATTTTTTTATATCTAAAAACAAAAAGAAAGGAATTAGAATTATGTCAAAATTATTTATGCATAGTACATCCTCGGAAGGAATAGATAAGCTGATGGTTATGATGACAAATTTCCAGCCAAGAAGGAGTGGTATAGTTATCAATAATTATTTTTGCTGCCAAGGAGATGGAAAAGATTGTAACTGCAATGCTATTAATGTTAGTAAAGGCTTGGACAACTGTGGATACAATTGGTTCGGATTTTAAACCTAATGTAGATAAGAAAAAATATAAAGACTCAGTAATGGAGTGTTTTGAAAAGATAAATAGCTATTTTTTAAAAGAAAGATTAAAGAATTTAACAAATAGATTTAATTATAAGGGTATAATAATGTATTGAATTAAAAACATGCAGAATTAAAAACATTCAGATTTACAGGATAGTCAAATTGCGATATAATATGAGTATGAATTTAATATGAAAAGAGGTGCTATCATGGAATTAAATATTAGACCATCAGCAGATCTAAGAAATAAATATAATGAAATATCTAAACAATGTAGGGAAACCAGAGAGGCAGTTATTATTACTGTAAATGGTCGTGGCGATACAGCTGTTCTTGGATTACAGGATTACAAGCAAATGAAAGCTGAATTAGAATTGCTTCGAACTCTTGCAGAAGCAGAAGATGATGTAAAAAGTGGAAGAGTGGGTTCCATGCAAGAATCTTTAGATAGACTTCGTGAATCTTTGGTAAATAGGAAGAATGAAAATGTATAAGATTATGAGAACAGACAAAGCAGAAGATCAACTGAGGGATATAATTTATTATATTGCAGATGATTCAGGTAGTGTTGATGTTGCTCTTAAATATTTAGATAAAATAGAAGAATCCATCAATTGTTTAAAAGACAATTGTTTAAAAGAGTTTCCTAACTCAGGATGCATACCCAGATATTCTATTTTGAAAAAACAAGGATACAGAGTAGTGATTGTTGAGAAACACCTTATATTTTACAAGGTAAATGAGGAAAATAAAACAGTTATTATATATGCTATAGTTGATGGAAGAAGAGAGTATCAAAATTTAATATAGTCAGGCTACAATATCCTTAAGCTCTATAGCAATCAGCTTTAGAGCTTTTTCTATGTTTATTATGACTTAATTATTAAAGAAGATGAATTCTTTGGTAATTGGGATTCTAAAAAAAGAAGGTATAATAAATAACAAATATATAATCTTCCCCCAAGGGGATAATGTCTCTTCATAACATCTTTATTGTACTCTCAAGGCACGTTGAGACGGTAGTATTGATGTCAAGGGTAAAATAGTAAGGGGAGTAAGAAGCCTGTAACTAAAGGGTTTCCGAGGTTTGAAAGTGAAAATCAGATGAGCAAAATTCGTGAAAATATTGGTTCGAGTGAACTAGTCCAAAGGCATGATATTTTAGGTGACAGAGCGATTTAGATGTCGACACTTTGTGAGTAGTCGATTTAGATAACATCGGCTTTCAGTGGTCAATTTAGATGTTTTATGAAAATCGAAGATTGGGGATGAATGATTTGAATGAGCAACAATTCAGGAAACTATTAATTGATACTGTAAAAGTTGGAGATCATCCAGAAAAGGACCAAATAATTTCACTGTTGAAAATATCGGTAGTAAGATTTGAAAAAACTGGTGAATTCACACGCCGACTTTGGAATCACTATAAAGAATATATTTATCTTTGTATTATTCCGGAGAAGATTATAGAGTTGAAAAAGTATGAGAAATATCTAGATGGGGTTTGTGATGAAATTTATCCTCCTGATGATGAGTATGAATTTTGGAGTTTATTGATTAGGCCAGGGAGTCTGCCAGTTGATGAGGAGATTAGTCAAGAGATCTTGTTTGAAGGTATTCAACAACAGATAATTGAAGAAATCCGAAGTGCCAAATATCTGATTTGGATAGCCATGGCATGGTTTACAGACCCCGTTCTATATAAAGAGCTCTTGAAAAAAAAGACACAAGGTGTAACTATTGAAATTGTAATGGATGACAATGATAAAAACAGAAATGCAGAATTTGACTTAAGCACTAACTTCCCAACGCACTGGGTAAGAATAGAATCTCTCTATAAAAACATAATGCATGAAAAGTTTTGTATCATAGATTTGAACACAGTAATTCATGGTACATTTAATTGGACAAAAGCGGCAAATTACAACAAGGAAACGATCAGTATCGACCGGAATAGAACCACAGCGGAGGCGTTTGCTGATGAATTTATGAAACTAAAGAAAAGTGAACTATTAAAGTTCTAACACATAAGAAAGTTTAAATGCCTTTCCACCATAATGGTAGAGAGGCATTATTATTTATCCTTGATATTCAAATTTACTCGAGGCGGATTAGGATATATTTCATTAATCAGCATTACTAGGGCTTCACTCAATTCATATCTTTCAATTTTTCCTTTGTACTCCAGATCACGCATGTAATCAATTGCACTGTCCAAGTCATCGAATACGCGATTATCTTCTGTTGGAGAAATAGATGTTTGATGAAGATCGTTTAGACTCTCAAAAAAATTGCTGAATCCGTTTGCTGAAAGGACCTTGTTAAAAGTATCCCTTCTATATTTGCCAAAGAAACTGTCCATATTTTCAGGCACTGTAATTTCTCTTATGGCTTTTATCGCTTCGCCATTTAATCCCATATAAGAACACGCCTTCTCTAGTGAAAACGAATCATCATCTGTTTCACCAGTGAGATAGCCAACATCTACACTAAAAAAATCAGCGACTTGAAGCATGTTTTCAAAATCTGGGAAACTTTTTATGCCATTCTTGGCATCCCCCAAATTCACCCATCTACTAATGGTTTTTTGGGTGAATTTGGTACTGTACTTTACATTTAGCGCATGTGCGAATGACTCCTGTGTATATCCGCCCTCGAGTATACATTTTTTTAGCCGCGCATTCCAGCAACACTGTTTTCTATCTATTATGTCGTTCATGGGATAATATCACTCCTTATTCATCTAATTATAACCCACTTCTATTACTTGCACAACCTATAGTTGTGTTGTTTAATAAAGGTGTGTTAAGAAATTCTTTAAAACATGTAGATGAACATGAACGATAAGGAGGAATTATGGAAGAGAAGAAGAATGGGTTCTTAGTCTGGGTTAAGGCACATAGGAAGGAACTAATTATTGCAGGTATCAGTGTAACTGCATTGATCGCGATTATTATATGTATAAAGAATCGCGATTCAATTGAGGCCCTCTGGAAATCACTTAGTAGTGCAATAGAAAAATCTCCTACCAAGGCGCCGAAATTATCTCAGACGACTATCGAAAAGATTGCACAGTCATCTGTCACTGTTACAGATGTCATCAATCCTACAGAAATATCGGTTATTAGTACGACAAGGACTTTTCAAGATCCCTTTGAAGTCAGCGATCACATCAGAAACTTACATGAAGGATGGCGTGCTTCTGCAAAGAAGATCACTGAAGCAGAGGTCATGGGAATTATCCTTCAGCCGGGACAAACATTAGTAGACGCACATATCAAGGGAGGTGTTGCAGCATGAGTCTAAAAGAGCTTCTCAGGAATCTCGCCAACGGAGATTATGACGGAGAGCGTATTGATAACGAAGAAAGTGGTGTGTCGTGGGGATTTTACATTGATAAAGGAACTCCGGTGCAGTACCGTGAGGGTAAATCGAGCAAATTCTTCAACGGGAAAGAGAATGAGCGTATACCTGGGACAAGAACGAAAGAAATATTTGACACAGATGAGAAGAAAGATACCTTCTTTAAGAAATATGGGTATCTCAACAGTATGTTTGACGATCATCCAGAAGTAATGGATTATAGCCGCGAATATTATGAAAACAGGAATAAGAAAAAATAAGAATCCTTACAATGGGAAAAGGCCACCTGTTGGTATGAAATACCATTAGATGGCCTGGATCTAACTACTCAAGAATATCTACCGTCAAGCCTGACTTGAATTCCACTGTGAATTTGTCCTCATAGATAAATACCTTTTCAATAAGCCGCCGGACAAGCACCTCGTTGTATTCGGTAAGGGCAGTGGGCTGCTCCTGCAGAAATTCGCTCATGTCGGTGATGCGTTTTTGCAGTTCATCCCGACCGAGGTTCTCGACCTGAGCCTTCTGCTTCTCCTCACGCAGGCGATAGATTTCATCGCCAACCTTCTCGTAGTCAGCCTTTGAGTTGGCGAGCTTCAAGAGCTCTGCTTGAAGTTCTGTAAGCCGTTTATCGATTGCGGTAAGGGTCTGACTGTTTTCGTGACAAATTACGGTTTCGATATTTTTCTGCAGCGTGATGAGAAAATGATCTTTATCACACAATGCTTGGTTGATGGCTGTGACCATCACTTGCTCTAAGGTGATCTCAAGTACCGTTCGGGCCTCGCAGAACAGGCCAGTGTTTTCTAAGCGGCTGACACATCGCCAAACAACCGACTTTTTGCCTCGGTTGTTCCAGTGAACCCTGCGGAATACCTCGCCGCAGCCACCACAGACAATCATGTTAGAGAAACAGTGGATGCAGCTGAAGGTCCTGTTCTTACCGTTCGGGCTGGTGTGGACGATGCGGCGTTGGATGAGTTCCTCTTGTACCCTCATGAATATTTCACGCGGGATAATGGCCTCGTGGCTGTTTTCCACGTAATACTGCGGTACAACGCCGTGGTTCTTTACTCGAGTCTTTGTAAGAAAGTCAGTAGTATAGGTTTTCTGCAACAGGGCATCTCCAATATACTTTTCATTTCGCAAAATCTGATTGATATTGCTGGTATGCCATTTCTCATTTCCAGCACCATTAAGAATGCCGTCTGCTTCAAGGCCGCGCTTGATTTTTAGCATGCTGGCACCTTCGAGATATTCCCGATAGATGCGCTTTATGATTTCTGCTTCCTCAGGGACAACGATCAGGCGCTTATTCTCATCCTTTGAAAATCCGAGGAAGCGGTTGCAGTTGACCTGAATGTCTCCCTGCTGGTAGCGGTACTGAAGCCCCAGCTTTACGTTCTGGCTGAGGGACTGGCTTTCCTGTTGGGCAAGAGAAGCCATGATGGTGAGCATGACCTCACCCTTGGAATCCATGGAATTAATGTTCTCCTTCTCGAAGAAAACGGGTATGTTCTTTTCCTTAAGCTGTCGAATGTATTTCAGGCAGTCCAGGGTATTTCGGGCAAACCTACTGATGGATTTAGTAATGACCATATCGATGCTGCCAGCCATGCACTCATCGATCATTCGATTGAATTCTTCGCGCTTCTTGGTGTTGGTGCCGGAGATGCCATCATCTGCATATATACCTGCCAGTGTCCAATCCGGATGGCCGTTGATGTAAGCTGTGTAATGCTCAATCTGCGCATCGTAGCTGGTAGCCTGTTCGTCGCTGTCGGTAGAAACCCTGCAGTAGGCTGCAACACGGAGTTTTGGCTTTTCTTCATCACTATCTTTTCGGATATGCTTCCTTGCTGGAAGCACCGTAACGGTTTTATTTGTCGCCAATTGTTTACACCTCGCTTTCTATTAGGCTATAGGCATATGCCGCCTGTGCAAAAGGATCATCATAAATTTGTGTCCCTTCGATGATGTGGAAGGTAGTGGGGTAGATAGCTGCCTTATCTTCTTTAGGCTCGCGTATTCTGCCGAGAGCAGATGCCCGTCTAAACCGTTCTTCTTGAACGGCATCAAAGGTATCTGGGTCAATGATTGCGGGGTAATAATCATCACCAATCATGGTACTCACACAGTAATAATCGATAAGAAACGCCTTATTCATGATGATTTTCAGGTTGTTGAAAAATGAACCAGGGGGTCAGATTTCAACGTCAAAGGGGGTCAATTTTGGTTGACAAACAACAACAATCAACTCCGTCTTCTTTAAGTCATTTTAATCTAGCAAAAACAGAAGATATTTGGGGTTGAAGAAAAAATCAGAACCTATATGGAGATGCTTTCTTGATAAACACTGACTTCAATAATCAAAGCATCAGTGCATAAAATGTTGCATTTAAACTTAAGCAAGGCTATAATGTAAGTGTTAATGCAACAGAGGAGAGAAGTGATATGGATTATATAAAGCAGATAAAGGAACACCTTAATCAGTCTGGAGGAATCATCACAGCGAAGACTTGTAGAGAAAGGAATATTCCAACAGTCTATCTCACTCGCTTAGTTAAACAGGGATTTCTAAGTAGAGCATTTCCTGGAATCTATGTAACTGAAAGTGGAGATTATGATGAATTCTATTTCTTCCAGTACCAATATCAGAAATCAGTGTTTTCATATGAATCTGCACTGTATCTTCTCGGAGTTCCCGATAAGATTCCTCAGATAATGGAAGTTACTGTCATTTCCGGATACAAGTTCAATAGAAGGAGGTCTGGAGTGCTGGTTCATTTTGTAAGAAAAGACTGGTATGAACTAGGTATTGTAGAAACCAAGACTATGTTTGGGAACACCGTAAACGTCTATTCTTTTGAAAGGGTATTATGTGACTTCATCATGAATAAAAAAGAAGTGGATCCAGAGATTTATGTCAAAACAATTCGAGCGTATAAAGATTACGATGAAAGGAATATTCAGATGCTGTATGGAATTGCATCAAAGATGGGTATTTCGAATAAAGTAAGAGACATTATGGAGGTGGCTTTTGAATAAAGATAAGTTAACCCAATTGTGTCATAGGCTCAGTAAGGAAACAGGACTTTCATTTAATTCAGTGATGACATACTATTTTCTGGAGAGGTTACTAGAAAGAATCAGTAGTAGCAGATATAGAGATAACTTTATTTTCAAGGACGGTTTTATTCTATCAAACATTGTTGGAGTTCAGACTAGAACGACTGTGGATATAGATATGTTGCTGAATAACATCGAATTTACTAAAGAACGAATTCTTGAAATTCTTGTAGAAATATTGAAAGATGCCGAGGGTAGTGTCATATCTTATGAGATTATAGATGTAGAGACCATAAAGGAGGTGGATGAATATAGTGGGTATCGAGTAAAAGTGCTTTGTAGATTTGAGAACATCAGACAAATTGTTCCGTTGGATATTGCCACTGGAGATGCTGTAACTCCACATCCAATAAATTATAGTTTCATCAGTATCTTTAATGTTGAAAATATTCTAATAAAAGCCTATCCAATTGAGACAATGATTTCAGAGAAGATCCACACAATATTTGAGAAAAGCTATTTAAACAGTCGTAGTAAAGATTATTATGATCTACATATTATATATACTCTTAGGCGAAAAGACATTGATGGTGAGATCTTAAAAAGTGCTTGCAATCGAACATTTTCTACTCGAGAAACCGTGTTTGAGCCATATAAAATACTAGAATTTTTAAGTGATATAAAGTTTGATGATGTATTTTCTGGGAGATGGGATAGCTATGTTAAGAAGAATAGCTATGCTCAGGAAGTATCGTTTTCTTCAGTAATAGATAGTGCAATCAGTTTGCTGAAAATGATGAGTGAGTAAACTCCTTTTACTTATCTCAATTATAATTAGGCTTTTTAATTTAGTTACCCCCAGGATACTTTTGTTAGATGGTTATTTCACTGGGTTCTTTTGATATATAGTATCTGGCTGCGGTTTAGACACACGTGGAGACTGTCGTACTGCTGGAAAGAAAATAGAACATGAAAACCCTGGAAATGAGCTGTAGGAGTCGTTTCCAGGGTTTATTTCTTTGAGGAGAAAGCTTTAAGTTCTGGATGGTAGATATGTTCAAGGAATTTAAGGTGTGATTGGAAACAGATTAGTATTTTATGGGGTAAGGGTTTTGGAAAAAGTTACACCTTTAACCAAAAGATTTCTTTAGAATGAATGGTGTTCAAATAAAGCATAATTTGGGTTATAATTTATATAACATTGCGATTATTATACATACTGTATTCAAAAAAAGAACTTATTAATACTATTCATATAGAGATATATGTAAAATAAACTTTTTAATTGTATTACTTTCTACAGTAACACTAATTCCCACTATTAGTTCAGATGAAAAAATTGGCATTGAAAAATAATCTGTATTACACTACAATCGTACTTATAATATTAAAGTAGTATCGGTACATATGAGAAGTATTTCTGTGTTAATTCAGATAACATTTGCAAGTTAAGTTCGTAGGTGCTATTGAGTATAGAAAATCTCTTAGGATATTAATACGTATGAACCAGTCAAAAATTCACAGATCACACACGGGAGGAACCATTAATGAGGAAAATCATTGTTCTTGAACATATCACTCTGGATGGTGTAATACAAGGACCAGGGGGACCACACGAAGATACCAGTGAAAATTTTAAGTATGGAGGGTGGATTGAAGCACTGTCTGATGAGGTCCTTGGAAAGCTTCTCAGAAAACAGATGGATAAGACCTTCGATCTTTTACTGGGACGTAAAACCTTTGATAATTGGGCTTCCTACTGGCCGCAGCATGGCGATGCATGGGAAGGGGTCAACAAAGCAGTCAAGTACGTTGCATCAAATAAAGTTAAATCAGCTGATTGGCAGCCGTTCGTGTTTATTAACGAGGATATAGTAGAAAAAGTATCTCAGTTAAAACAGCAGGATGGTCCGGATTTAAATGTTTGGGGTAGTAGTGATCTTGTTCAGACTCTTCTCAGACATGATTTAGTTGATGTGTTTTGGCTGATGATCTACCCAATAACGTTAGGACGTGGAAAGCGGTTGTTTAGAGAAGGTACAATTCCTACAGCATTTAAAGTAACGGAAAGCACTGTAACGCCTAAGGGTGTTATTGTTGTGAGACTGGAACGTGAAGGAATGATAGCGGAAAGCTATTGAAATCTGATCCATAGGAAATATAAGGAGTGAAGTGCAATGTCTTCAAGTAAAAGTAAGTTCTTATATGAAATATGAGAGCCGGGGGCAGTCAGTGCCAGTTTTACCGTTAGGGCGCCAGACCCAGGTATTGAGACATCATGGAAGGAAAATTAATAGATGAATAAAACACTAATTGTATACTATTCACTTTTTGGAAATACGGAAGAACTGGCATTTGAAATAGCAGAACAAACTGATGGTACTCTGAGAGAGCTGATTCCAGAAGAAAATTATTCATTTGAATATAACACAGCGGTAAAAGAAGTAAGAAATCAGATTTCCAGAGGCTTTTGTCCAAAGCTGATCTCTGGAAATGAGTCTATTGATGATTATGAAACAATATTCATCGGTTCACCGAACTGGCTAAAAACTATGGCACCACCTGTTCTGAGTTTTTTAAAATCACATGATTTCATGGGGAAAAAGATAATTCCATTCTGTACTCATGGTGGTGGAGGGTTTGGACGAATAACAGATGAGATAACAGAAGAATGTCCAAAATCCAAGATTCTTACCGGAATCGCATCAAGTGGCAGTATTTCACCAGAAGAAATTACAGCCTGGCTTACATCAGTTGGATATGGTGAAAAAGCTAAGAAATAGAGAATAATCATTTATACCTTCTGCATTGGGAGTGCCATGGTATAATTAGATCAAGCGGTAATGAATGTGGAAAGTATATTACTCATTGTAATTAATTAAGTATTGAGCACTGGAAATTGCAGTTTATATTTCTTGAGCTCAATTTTTTATGTCTCAAATAACATTATACTGAGTTTATGTTATTGAACTTATATAGTACAATGATTTTACTACAAGTAATGAAGCGAAAACTGTAGAGGATTATACCCTGAAGAAACAACGGAGGCAAAAATGATAAAATATATTCTTACAACTGAAAGTGGTTCAGATCTATCTCAAGAAATAATCGATCGCTATAATATAAAAGTCATTCCGATGCATGTGACTATGGAAAATCAGACGTATCCTGATGGAAGTTTTGATGTTCAGAAGGTTTTTGATTATTATGAAAGAACGGGAAATCTTCCTAAAACATCGGGAACTTCACCTCAAGATAATACCGATGTTTTCAGGCAGATATTTACCGAATATCCAGATGCATACATCATACACATCGGATATTCCGCCGTGACAACTGTTTCCTTCAATGCTGCAAATATTGCAGCTCAAGAGTTTAAAAATATCCACCTTGTTGATTCCAAGCATGTATCTATCGGAGCAGCTGCCATTGTAAAAGCGACCGCTCAGTTCATTGAAGATAACCCTGGTACAACTCCTGAGGCAATTATTGCTTATGTTGAAGATATCAGAGAACGCACCCATATGGTTTTCCTGCCGAAAACACTTCAATATTTGAAAGCAGGCGGACGAGTCTCAAATCTTGCTTTTTATGGAGCAAATCTATTGAAAATTCATCCGTCTATTATACTGGAAAATGGATACCTGGTCTCAGGAGGAAAATACCGTGGATCTTTCAATAACTGTTTCAAGAAGATGGTTAATGCTTTTTTTGAAAGCTATAACATCGACCCTGAGACAGTTCTAGTGGTAGGAGCTCCTGGTGTAGAAGATATACAGAAAGAGATGATCTCCGATCTTCTGAGAGAAAAGGGTATTCAAAAAGTCACTTGGATGGAGGCCGGTTCCGTAATTTCCAGTCATGGCGGTCCAGGAGCAATCGGCATCACTGGGATCGAGAGAACTGCAGATTAAAGTTGTAAGATATAGATGAGTTTTATAGTAAACCCTGGGAATGAGTTCAAAGAGCTGTTTCCAGGGTTTTTTGATGGGTCCTTTTGGAACAGGCTATTTCAAAAATCTTTTTGAACATATGAAAGACAGATATCCCGTAACATGCCTAAGAGAAGAGAAGAACTGGATCTATGACCTGTTTTCCGAGTCAAAATCAATAAGTGTAAGTACTGTAAAAGATTCTGATGGCGATTATGTCGGCGCCCTGTCTCATACCAGTGTTCTAGATGAAGGCTACATCAGAGTGTTCGCCTGCGAGCTGGATGAAGATATCTCCTGGCTGGAAGCTGCACCTTCAATAATCAGATATCTTCACTCCTTTGGGGAAGAGCTCTCCAAAAAAGAGAATGCAGAGTTCAAAGGATTTGATTTTAATCTTGAGGATGAGCATCCTATATATAAGATTCTCTATGGCACTTTAGAATATAATAAAACCTCAGAGGCTCCACTGGCCTGGTATGTAAGAATCAGTAATCTGGAAAAATTTATGGGATTCATTGCTCCGGTAATGGAAGGCAGAATCTGACAGTCCTTGGCTGTAGGATATACAGGTACTTTGAATATCGGTTTATATGATACAGAGAGGCAGTTATCCTTGAGTTTTGAAAAAGGGAAGCTGGTTTCAGCAGAAAATAACGAGTTTAATCGCTCTGATGCCTATTTCTGCAATGATACTTTTAAACAGCTGATATTTGGATATAAATCACTAAGAGATATTGAGGAATATACTCTGGAAAGCCTGGTAAACAACGAGGCTAGAATCATTCCGGAAATTCTCTTCCCGAAAAAGGATTCTAATATATTATCTGTATGGTGAAACACTGATATGAACATGGATCTGCTTCTTTGACACCATCGGTGCAATTCCACCTGTTTTATGTATGAAAGAAGCGTATTAGTGGATGGAGATATTCTGGTCACCACCTTCACAGATCCAAGCTGGACGCCATTGTTTGTTTCGGTAAAGGCCCTAGTCACTGAAGTCGGGGGACTGATGACTCATGGGGCTGTTATTGCACGTGAATATGGACTACCAGCAGTTGTAGGTGTGCTGAATGCGATTAAACTGATCAAAGATGGTCAGAGAATCCGTGTGAATGGAACAGAAGGATATGTGGAAATCCTGTAGATATGAAGATGCCGCCATCTGCTTTGCAGCAGAAAGGGTCAGGAAAACTGGATAGGTGACCTCCTTCTGTGTATTCATGAGGATACCGATAGAATGATTTATCTTTATTTTTGCATCAGAACATTCATTGGACAATTAAAAAAGCTTTCATTATGATAGAGTAAAGACAAATTTAATGAGGAGATCATCGCATGACTAAAGATGAGTTATATACGACGGTTAAAGATAAACAGCCTAATATCTGTCAGATTGTTGCCTATAGAGATGGAGAAAAGGTCTACGCTGAAGAATGGAATGACTACACGCGAGAGGACTGCACTCATATTATGTCTGCAACAAAGAGTGTTGTATCCTTACTTATCGGTATCGCAGCTGATTTAGGAATGATCAGGAGTGTTGACGATAAGGTTCTGGATTTTTTCCCTGATTATGAGCCTAAACGCGGGGAAAAAACCATTTATGATGTGACCATAAGACATCTGCTCACCATGAGGGCACCCTATAAAGGTAAGGGAGATCCATGGTCAAAAGTGTGTTTTAGTGACAACTGGACCTATGCATCACTGGACTTTCTTGGAGGAAGAAAAGGGATAACGGACGATTTTAACTACCAGACAGTATGCCTTCATATCCTGTCGGGTATTCTCTATAAAGTATCAGGCATGAAGACGGTGGATTTTGCCAATAAATATCTCTTTGAACCTCTGGGTATAAAGAAACACACATCTTATTTTGCGGAAACTGCAAAGGAGCATAAACAGTTCACTATGGACAGACTTCCTAAAAAGGACGTCTGGTTCTCTGATCCCCAAGGGCTAGGCACACCGGGATACGGCCTTTGCATGAGTGCATCTGATATAGCTCTTGTTGGACTCCTGTGCCTGAACAACGGTGAGTTTTCCGGAAAACGGATAGTGTCTTCCTCCTGGATTAAAGAGATGACAAAACCCCTGGAGGTAGAAAATGAGCATTTCAAAGGTATGTCCTATGGGTATCTCTGGTGGATCATCAATCCGGAAAAAAACATATATGCAGCGATCGGAAACAGCGGGAATGTGATTTATATCAATCCCGAAAAGAACATTGTAGTTGCAGTGACTTCTTATTTCAAACCGTCTGTAATTGACAGAACTGATTTCATTAGAGACTATGTCGAATCGTATATACTTGAAAATTGACTTATTCAGTGATGAAAAGGCTGATCAGTGATTGAATTCATCCTGGATGCAGTGATAGGCTCCCTTTATGAAAAGACAGTGAAAGAAAAACACTGTTAATCATGAAGGGAGCCTTTTGCTATGACATAGAAAACAAAGAGTAAACCAGAGAAAAAGTGATGCTCTTATTTGAGGGCTGATATATTCTGAATACGAGTTTATGTGTTGAAGTGAGATTGGATCGCCTGGGCGGACCTCAGTAATTTCAAGTGTCTAATATTTTAGGATCGGTTATCCTGTGTTAGACTAAATTCATATAGATCCTGATGATGTATTGTAATGGAGAGAAAGGGGCGAATACGATGACCGGACCAGATAAGAAGAATCTTTATCCGAACGAAAATATAAAGACTGTCTGCTATATCAGCAATTTACCCAAAAGGCCAAATGTGGAGATCGGCGAATACACATATTATAGTGACAACAGTGAATCTCCCGAGAATTTTTATGAGAACATCGAGCATCATTATGAATTCTTAGGGGATAAACTTATTATAGGAAAGTTCTGCGCAATTGCAGAAGGCGTGAAGTTCATCATGAATGGAGCAAACCACAGAATGGATGGCATAACAACCTATCCCTTTAACATCTTTGGCAGTGGCTGGGAGAAAGTTACCCCTACAAGGGAACAGCTTCCTTTTAAAGGAGATACGATAATCGGTAATGATGTGTGGATAGGTCAGAATGTCACGATCATGCCGGGTGTTAAAGTAGGGGATGGGTCGATTGTAGCTTCTAACTCAACAGTAACAAAGAATATAGAACCTTATACGATCTATGGAGGCAACCCAGCCAGATTGATCAGGAAACGATTCAGTGATGAAAAGGCTGATTTTCTTCTGAAGCTTGAGTGGTGGAACTGGGATGAAGATAAGATATTTAATTATCTTGAAAAACTGACATCAGATACCGGTTTGGAAGAACTGATGGCAGAGGGATATCTGTAACAATCGTGCTGGCTGGTACCACTGTTGCTCATATACATATGGAAGAATAACTGAATCCGTTGAATTGCTGATGCGGTGTTTGGTGCAAACTGAGAAATTTGTAGTGTTTTCACTTTTATCAAATCGTAAGTACTTAGTCATATACTGCCGATTATTTCAGAATAGACAAAACTGGTCTGATATATTAATCGAAAAGAAGTAGATCATTCATATTATGGTAAAAACAATAAATTATTATTGTAAGAACAGAAAACGCAGAAAGATATTGTGGATATACATGATTCAATGATTCTAATAGTCTATCTGATCTTTAACAAGCTACAGACAAGAGTATAAAGTTTTGAAAGGAGATTTTACATATGCCATGGACAAAAAAAGATTATCCCGATTCCATGAAAAATCTTGACGAATCCGTAAGAAATAAAGCCATTGAAATTGCGAACAGGCTGCTTAAAGATAATTATGATGAGGGACGGGCAATACCTATTGCGATTTCTCAGGCTAAAGAGTGGCACGACAGACGTGGCGGAGAAACCACTTCTGAAATCACTCATCATCTTGTTCCTGAAGGTGATATGTGGGTATTAAAAGGAGAAGATAACGAAGATCGTTTTGAGTTTGAGACCAAAAAGGAAGCAATGGATAAAATAGACAATCTGATCAAGGAAAAAAGAGCGAAAGTGATGATCCATGATTCAGATGGAAACTTCCAGAGCGTAAAATAGGAGCATAAGCATCTCATAGACAGTCTGAAGTAATCGCAGATGTAGTCATTGATGAGACTCTCTTAAACTGTTTCATCGGTTCAGAATGCTCTGTTCATCCTATGGTTAAAGAAAAGACAGACACGAATAATCACTTAAAATGAAATGGGCTGACAGCAGTATCTTTCACTGTTATCAGCCCATTGGAATTATTCTGAGATTTTTATGGCTACTTTACATTCTCCGGATCCATATAGAACACTTCCCAATGATGTCCATCAGGATCGAGAAAACTTCTGTTGTACATAAATCCCATATCATTGGGTTCTTTTGATGGAGTGCCTCCTGCTGCCAGTGCCTTATCCACGAGGTCTTCCACAGCTTCACGACTGTCTACCGACAGTGAAATAATGGCTTCGGAAACTTTCTTTGAATCAGCCACATCATTGGTGATGAAGCTTTTATAAAAAGGTTTAGTAATAAGCATGACGTATATATCTTCTCCAAGTACCAGACAAGCTCCCTTGTCATCCGTGAACTGCATATTAAATGAGTAGCCTAATGCCTGGAAGAAATCCATTGAACGGGGAAGATCATCAACGGGTAAGTTGACAAAAATTTTATGTTTATTTGGCATAGTAACCTCCTTTACAGTGAGTATGGCCGTCATCAGTTATGTGTAAGTATCAAATTAATTAGTGTGCAACTGATTAAATTAATCCTAGACTACCATACCGAAATGAATATGAAGTTAAGGCAAAGTGAATAAGCCTGGATCATTCTGTGAACATGTCCGGTGTTATCCTTCAGGTTAAAACTGAAACAGTGTCACTATTTCCTTGGGTGCTGATAGTAGAGTCACATCCTTTCCGAGGAAGTGAATCCAGCTCTGCGTTTCCTCTAACTCTTCTTTATTATTCAGCTCTACAGAGAGTCTGCAGATTCCAGACAGCTGGAATGGACTGGTATAAGCTATTTTGATGTTGAAAGGATGATATTTTTTATATTGTGCGATGGCTTTAGGACCCAGTTTCAATATAACGTTAAAAGGTTTTTCGCTTTGCAGAGATGAAGAAATCATCTGTTTTCTTCCGATGATATTGATCTCTTCATAAACTTCGGAATCTTCAAGTTCTGCAACAGCTATGGTTATTGTTTTCTGCCTTTCGATGTCAAATGCATCGATATACCATTGACCGCTTTCCTGATAGAGATGTTTCAGATAGATATAAAACACCCCTTCAAGGGTTGTGAGTTTCAGAAATCGGTCAGTTAAAATGAGAGGAATCAGACTTTCAAGATTGGGATGAGGAATATCCGACATCTCCAGAAGCTCAGGATCAGACGGATTTGTTCCTGAAAAGAGAAGCACTTCATTGAGCAGCAAAAGATCCTCCTGCTGGGATGAGGTCAATAGACCGATCAGTTTTTCGGTTAATGTAAGTCTGCTTTTCAGATAAGGAAGCTGCTGATTTTTCGTTGCCAGGAGTGCCACAAACAGTGCTTTCACTTCCGCATCTATAAAATGAACAGGTGGGAGCATGGAATTTTTCATGACAAAATATCCACCAGAGCGACCGACTTCTGCCGTAAGTGGAACACCCATTGCTTCAACTTCCCGAATATCTCGAATCGCAGTAGAACGTGATATGCCGAATTCATCCATAATTTCGGAAATGGTGAACTGAGCACGGTTATTGATGTAGCGCATAAGAGTATTGATTCTTTCAACTTTTTTCATAAATAACCTCCAAAATGGTATCAGTTTCTGACATGTTTTGAGTTTATTATACAGTTAACAGAAAAATAAGGGTAACAGAAGTTACACCAAAGAAAGGAAGGAAAGAAATGACAAAGTACGAATATCTCGAAAAAGAAAGTTTCTCCATATTGGGTATCGGCGTTGAACTGAAGAGTGACTATATGGATCAGGACAGCATCAGGAGAGAAAAAAGAGACTTTTTTGATAGGGTCAGCCGTGACGGAATAATTGACCAGCTGAAGTCCATAGCCAAGAATGATCTGCTTTTTGTTGTCAACGAAGCCGTCGATAACAAAATGATGCATTATGTAGGCGTAATGACGGACAAAGAGCTGCCAGAAGCGACACGTCTCATTCAGTTTCCTGAAGGGATATATGTAGCTGTACCAGGAGAAGCGTCATCTCAGTTCGAACTTGTAGATACACTTACTGATGTGACGTTTGGAGAGGTGCTCGAAAAAGAGACTGAATATGCTTATGTCGGCGGACCGAATACTGCTGTCATTATGGGTGAAAAGGATGGTACTGTTGTAGGAGAGATGTGGATACCTGTTGTCAAACAGTAAATGAAAGATGGGGTGAGAAAATATTTCTCACCTCATTTAAATAGGTTGCCAATTGCGTAATCCTGTCATAAGGAATAAAATAACAGAGCAGCTTTTAAACCGAAGATAGTCTTTAGTAACATCTGAAAAAGGGAAGTGGATGAAATGAAAAGTGATGAAAATGTTTTGGACAGCGGTCCATTCTTTCATGGCACAAAAGCGGAGCTTAAAATAGGAGATCAGCTAAACCCGCTGAATAAATCCAATTATCAGGACAAGAAGTCCAGCTATATTTATTTCACGGGAACGCTGGATGCTGCAAAATGGGGAGCAGAACTTGCAGTGTCTGAAAGAAAGGAGAGAATCTATATCGTTGAACCGACGGGTAATTTTGAAAATGATCCGAATCTCACCGATAAAAGATTCCAAGGCAATCCTACAAGATCCTACCGGTCTCTTTTCCCGCTTAAAATTGTCGCAGAACTGTGCTCATGGGAAAGACATTCAGATGAAGAGATCAGTCATATGCTTTCTTCCTTGGAAAAGCTCAGAGAACAGGGACTTGATGAAATCATCGATTGAGAATGATGTCATCTTTTGCTGTCTCCTTTAAGTATGGATGAAGAATCCGGAGATTCCCTTATCTGACCGGAAACGGATACTGATGATGGGATACCCGATAGGCTTGATCATTCATAGAGATGATATTAATCATTGGAAAATCATGGGATTAAATCTCTGCCATGGTACAATGACATCATAGGGGTACATGATTGAAATACCAGAAAGGGAAACTATGTTGAAGTACGATGATTTATCGCAAGAGCAGCTGCTGGATAGACTGGAAAATTTCGAAGTGCCCACGAAGGGATTATGGAATGATAAATAGCAGAGGCCATGCTGGGATATTCCTGAATTCAGACAAAGAGCAAAAAAGATCTGATCAGAAGTTTTTATAAATGAAAAAATGAAAGAGGGAAAACAGATGGATGGAACAAACAGAAAAAATATACAGATAGGCTCAAAAGTTAGAATTGTTCAAAAAGAGGACCAGCGCACAGGAAAACTGACGGATGGAACAGTATCAGAAATACTGACAAACTCATCCAGCCATCCACATGGAATCAAAGTGAGACTGAGCAGCGGGATCGTCGGAAGAGTCAAAGAAGTAATCAGCTGACTGTATGATCCGAAAAGAAGGATATCACAATCATACCTGCATAAAAATGTATATAGGAGGGAGAAGAGCCTGGTGCAAGGGGAACAGACTGTGCATCAGAGTAAACTCTTCGTTTTAAAATGAGTAATTCAGAAAAAAGCGAACCGAAACATCAGAGAAGAAAAAGATACAGCGGCACACATCCGAAATCATATAATGAAAAGTACAAAGAACTGCAGCCGGAAAAATATCAGGATACCATAGCTAAAGTCATACAGAAAGGCAGTACGCCTGCAGGTATGCATCGCTCCATCTGTGTGGATGAGATTCTGGAATTTCTTGACATCAGACCTGGACAGACGGGTCTTGATGCAACTCTAGGATACGGCGGTCACACACGGGAGATGCTGAAGAAACTGGAGAATAAAGGGCATCTTTTCGCGCTTGATGTTGACCCCATCGAGCTGCCTAAGACGGAGGAACGTCTAAGGGGGATGGGATTTGGTCCTGAGATTTTGTCCATAAGGAAGGTCAATTTTTCGGACATCGATCTTGTGGCTCTTGAATCTGGACCACTTGATTTCGTTCTTGCAGATCTTGGCGTCTCCTCCATGCAGATCGATAATCCTGAAAGAGGATTTTCATTCAAGGCTGATGGACCTCTGGATCTCAGACTGGATCCGCTGAAAGGAAAATCTGCTGCGGAAAGACTGAGAAGCATGAGTCAGGATGAGATAGAAGGGATGTTCATCGAAAATGCGGATGAACCTTATGCAGCTGTGATCGCTCGGGCTGTGACTCAGGAAATAAGAAGAGGTACAGATATCTCGACCACAACAGCCCTACGTAAAGTGATTGAAGATGCTCTTGTTTTTGTGCCTGAAAAAGAAAGGAAAGAAACGGTCAAGAAAACCTGTCAGCGCTGTTTCCAGGCATTAAGAATCGATGTCAACAGCGAATATGAGGTCTTATATGAGTTTCTTGAGAAAATTCCTGGTGTGCTTGCACCAGGCGGGAAAGTAGCCATACTTTCTTTCCATTCAGGCGAAGACCGACTCGTGAAGAAATCCTTCCAGCATTATTTCAGAGAAGGAGTATACAGCGAAGTGTCACAAGGTCCCATTCGACCAACAGCTGAAGAGTGCGCAACCAACAGTCGTGCCCGATCGGCTAAACTGAGATGGGCGATTAAAGCGTAGCATCGATATAATGACATCAAACCCTGGTGCGAGAAGAAGAGCTCAGCATCAGGGTTTTACAGTCAATATCTGAGCCGAAGATATATGGTGATGTAATTGAACGCAGACGGAACTTCTAAGCGTTTTTTAAAGATCAGTACTGAAACTTTTCACAGCGTAAAAGTTTACGAGAAAACTGTAAAAAAACCGAGCATTATTCCTGCAAACGCGATATGATGTAGAATGGAATTAGACAGAGCGTCCTTATGACTTATTGAAGCCGAAGGATCATTAATTGGAGGAAACGAATGAAAATATCTAAAAAAGATGCCCTGCAGTGGTTTGAATTCTTTTCCATGCTGCCGGAAGATGAAGAACTCATGATCAAGCAGCAGGAAATTGTTTTCGCTACATTTGCACAGATTGAGGAAGCCATAGACCACCGCAATGACCAGCTTATGGCGGAGATTCCCAGTCTGAAATCTCTTGAGAGCAGAACACTTTTTGTGGGAAATGATGAAAAATTCCCAAGAGGCTGTAAATCATGTCTTCTGGGTACTGGACTAAGTGCAATCCGAAAAACCAATAAATGCAATATCGAGTGCAAGTTCTGCTATAACTACGGGGACCTTGATAACATTCCGCCAGTTGGCGAAGGTATGTGGGAAATCGGCGGAACCAAGTTTTATGAGAAGGATATCGACCTTCTTCTATCTACATACAAGAAACCGACAGGAATCTGTTATGTGTATCTTGAACCATTTATAGAAATTGAAAAATACTATTCCATCATCAGAAGGTTTAAGGCTGCAAAGATCTATCAGCATCTCTATACAAACGGTATTCTTGCCAATGAAGAGAACCTGAAGGCTTTAGGTGAAGCGGGACTTGATGAGATCAGATTTAACCTTGGCGCTGCAAACTGCTCGGACAAGGTGATCGAGAGCATCAGGATAGCCAAGAAGTATATTAAAAGTGTCGGAATCGAGACACCGATGACCCCAGAATTCTTCGATGGATTCATGAAGAAAAAGCAGATGATTCTTGATACCGGACTTGATTTCATCAACTGTGCCGAGCTTCATCTGAACGAGAACAATATCGACAATTATGAAGGTGAGAACATGTACATTGCAAGACACGGCTATATTTCTCCGATCTGGAGCCGTGAACTTACACTGAAATTCATGAAGATGGCGGATGAAGAAAAATGGGATATTGCAGTTCATGACTGCTCCAACCAGACCAAATTTGCTAGAAACCTTAACCTCAGCAGCAAAGAAGGAAAGTGGTTCGGTGCAAGCAGTTACGTCAGTGAGTTTATGAGAACTCCTTTCGAAGCCTTCCTTCCGATTCTACGAGATGACAGTTTTCAGTTCATTACTGAAGAAGAATTACCTGCCGGGTATAAAGCCGGAGAGATGTTCTTTTAAACTGAATTATTGTAAAGTCCATAAACAATAATGAATAAGCTCCCTCCATGAGAGACAGCGAGAAGGAAATACTGTCGATCAGAAAGGGAGTTTTTTTAGCCCTGTCATGATTCAAAAAAACGGATTTATACGATATAATAGATAGATCAGTTTATATCGATATATCAATAAACTACAGCTTATCATGTCTATAATACTTACTGAAGAAAGGAAAATTCTGAATGATAAAAAGACAGCTTGAGTTCAACGAGAAAAAAATATGCGGGGCCTGGCTGATCCTGATCGGTCTTGTCATCACGCTATCAACCCTTGCTGGCGGAGAAAAGCTGATCAATCCGATCATTTTTATGCTGGGATATGGGATAAGTTTCTATGCAGTTTACATCAATCCGACTATTGGAAATAAGCTATCAGAGGGTCCAAGCTCTGATTTCCAGAACAAGATGGGGAACATAGGAATCATCTCTCTGTTTGTACTGATGTTTCTGATTTCCGGTCCGTTTTTTCCTGCTCAGAACTGGCGTATGATCTGGACAGGTACTCTCCTGGCTACAGGACTTCATTTCTTTATTTTTTACTTTGTACATGGAAGCTCAATGATTCTACTGGGCGCAGCATGCACCTTGCTAGCTTCCTTAGCTATGCTGATGCCTGAGATTCCGTTTTTACTCATCGGGACTGGAGACGGACTGATAAAAGTTCTATTTGGTGGATATCTTCTGTTTCTTTCAAAGCCCACGAGATCTGGGATGCCGGTTAACAGTTAGGCAGTCGTCTCAATATAAAAGCTCATCAATGTGATGAGCTTTTATATTGGGATCACTATAGATGTCAGGACCATGCAGGAATCCATCTTAGAACTGGGATGAAAGATCTGTCGGAGGAAAAGATCATGAGACTATTCAATTCAGTGAAATCAGTTATTATGGAGATGGTGGTGTATGGTGGTAGGGACACGGAAAAAGATCTCTTCGGAAATACCTGTCCCTATAACACCAGGATGAGCAAAAATATGGCTGAAATGTCTTGTCCACAGTGCGGTATGCCTATAGAGAAAGCAAACTACATAGGTAGCAGCATATACTTCTGCAGAGAATGCCAGACCATTTCTGGAGGAAGATAAGTCAGGTTAACTTACTATTTATAGAAGCACATCGTGAAGTCATACTGTGATGAGATATATCGCGGCATGATTTCAATTTGAATATTATCATGTATTTTGTGGATTCTACATGGTATTCCAAGGGTGATTCAGTAATCCATAGAAATGAAGGTCATTTTCACCAGACCCGCTGCTTTAGATCGTATCTCTATATCCACCTGATGATAAATAGAATTCATTGTTGACATCTTATGATGGGAACCATACTATGGATATAACGATTGAAGAATAACCATATTATTTATTCATTATCAGAACAGACTATTTATCTCAAGGAGAAGAGTATGGATATCTATGAAAATGCGTTAAGGGTCATGATCGACCTGTTTTCAGAAGACCGCCGGTTCGCAATGGCGACTGTAGAAGAAAATAAGCCTTCTGTTCGAATGGTCGATACCTTTTACGATTCCGGTTCATTTTACGTCGTGACCTACGCCCAGTCGCAGAAGGTACGGGAACTTACTGAAAACCCTAGAGTATCTCTCTGCTGTGATCTATACCGCTTCGACGGGAACGCCATAAATATCGGACATCCTCTAAAGGCTGGTAACGAAGAAATAAGGGATAGACTGATAAAGGTCTTTGCACCCTGGTATTTTGCGCACAATAATGAAAATGACGATCATATGTGTTACATCAGAATAGAGCTTGAGACTGGTTTCTTATACAAAGACGGGACCGGATTTAGGGTGAACTTTCTGACCAAAGAAGCAGAAGAGTTTCCTTTTGAATCTGACATTCTCGCTGAACCTTAAAGCTCTGGACCTTTTCCCTGTACCGGATAAAAAGTTCAATCTGACACGAGTAATGGGACTCATCAGAAAAAAGTGCTCTCTTTCAGGATAAAGATTAAAGTGATGGTGAAAAATGGATAAAAACAGAAAGATATTGAAGACAGGTCTTTTTATGATAGCTGTGGTGATGATTATCAGTTCACTGATAGCATCAGGATTAGAGGTTAAAAAACCGGTATTTCTACTGCAGTATAGAGAAACGAATTTTGTGGAAGACCCCAATTATAATGATGTCTTTGCACTGAGATACATTACTGATCTCACAGATTATTCGAGAATAACAGACATCTCATTCCCGGAGGCAACTGACGTCTTATTTACCGTTATCGATAATGTCCGCAGAGGAGATCTTCTTCATATGTGGACACAGGAAGCGGAAAAAGAAATCGTCGGACGGTACTGTATTCAGACGGTACATGTAGAATTCAACAGCAAAGAAATTCACCGCGATGAGATCCTTCTTACCCAAGCTGAGGTGCGTTTCGATGATGGCAGGACCGAAACCTTTGACCTTGGAAGTATGTATTTTTATCGGGAGAACAGACAGGAAAACAGCAGTTTTAAGGTAAGCAGCAGTTCAAGTTCTTCTACCGGACATTCTTCAACAACTATGGAGATCAGTAGTGACATTGAGGTGCTGGATCTGGAATCTCCACTGCTGGACGAAACAGATGATTTTATTGATGTAAAACTGAACGGAGTGGATTTCAGAGAGATATCTAAGCTTCCCATAAAGAAAGGAACAAGGCTCAATGTCGAATCGTTTATCCGCTCACCTGAAGACATCATCCGCAGATACTCGACCTATGACTTGAGACCGAAGATGACCTACAGAGATACTGACAATCAGATCTGGGAAGCCAGAATCTATAATATCTTTCATCAGAAACAGTATTTCAGTCTTACGGATATCCTCAGATACTTAAAAGCACGAGGTGAAATCTGATGCATAATGGCTATAAAAATATCTTCAGAGGACTCATACTCATGTCATTTCATGTAGATATCGGCAATCTCAGATTCTTCCCGGCATTTGTTGGTCTCTATCTCATTACTATAGGACTTCAAGAGCTCTATAGACAAACGGGTCAGCTACTTTTCACCAAAGCGAGATTGCTCTCTATGGCAGCGTTACTGTTTTCATTTCTGACCAGTATATTCGGCATGATTTCAGAAGGCGCTTATGAGAGGATGATTTCCATTATCCTATGGCATACAGGGTATCAGATTCTCGAAATGGTTATGTTTTTCAAGATACTTGAAAGCTCTGTAGAGTATCTGAGGTCCAGAGACTCTGATCTTTCAGCAGATGAGCTCACAAGAAGTCAGAGAAACTATACGATCATATCAGTAGTAAACATAATGATTTTCTCGGTTTCTCTGATGTTCAATATATGGACACTTCTCACTATATCAAGCATCAGTCTACTCATCACAAGAATCTATCTGCTATTCATCTTCAGCGATTTGAAAAAAAGAGACGAACCTGTAACTGCAAGAGCGTAATTCATGAGGAATGATACCTTATCATTCGGCAGGAATGCAGACTGGCTGAGTAAGTCTATTATTCACTGTCTCGAGATTTATACTTTTAGTAACTGAAAGAAATCCTGAAAACACAGTCAAGCTGTTTTCAGGATTTTATTGTTTTCATTAATCGGGTTTAAAATCAAGTTTCCTGATTTCTGCACGATCATCGAACATACGGTCATCTCGGATAAATGTTGTGGTTTCACGAATATCCCACTCAATTCCATGCTGATTTCTGAGATGCTTTACGATCTCCAGAAATGAGTACTTCGTATTTGAATTGAGCAGGTAGGTTCCTGACGGAAGATCAAGCGCGGCATCAACTAGAGCCTGAGCAGTATCTTCAAGGAAACTGCAGGAAGGGTACCATTTTGAACTTGCTTCAATGAATCCTTTTTCGTTCTGAGCTTTGACCAGAAAATCAAACATATTGTTGGAACCTGATGAAGATCCTATCTGCCAGCCCAGACGAGCGATTACGGCATGGGGATTGCCCGAACTCACAGCGTTTTCTCCTTCGATCTTGTATCTGCCATAGTCATCCTCGGCATCGGGTATACTCTCAGCCGTATATGGTCCTGTCCCATTTTCCGAGAATACAGAGACAGATGAAGTGTAGAGGAGTTTAATCTTCAGCTCTTGTGTCGCTTTTGCGATATGTTCTACCCATTCCACAGGACCTGTGGCGATATGAAAAAAAAGATCCGGCTGAATGCTTTCGATGTAATGAAAGACAGCTTCTTCGCTGTCAATGCTGTTTTTCCTGCGGTCCCAGATATAAACCTCGATATCACGTCTCATCAGCTCATGATAGACGTAGGGGGCAACTGTTCCGTTCATTCCTGTAACAATAGCTTTCATAAAGGTTTCTCCTTTTTTCTGTTTTCATGCTTCTTATCTCAGTATATCAGAGTCAGCTTGTCCGTTCACAAAAGAGATGAGGTAATCGTAGTTTATACGTTAACAGTTTTAGAACGAAGAAATATATCGGTACATAATTTACAATATTCAATCAAATTATTGTCAGAATCGATTATAATGAAGAGAATCAGAGTAAAACGATCAGAAAGTCAATAATTGGGGGAAGGCTATGAGAACTTTTGACGAGGCAAAACTTTAGCGGATTACAGAAGAAGTACCGAAGAAAAAGTACATAGATGGATCAGTTTAACATCTCACGTCCGGTGTGAAATAGGATCTCTTTTCCGTATGAGTACGGAATTGGCATTCAGAAGTTCCACATACCAAGATACCTGTCACCGGTGAATGCAGTGCCCGATATGATCAGAAACTGCGGATCAACGTGTTCTGCCCGCATTTTATGTGCCAGAATCGGCTATCTATATAACAGAGACCACCAACCAGCAGGCAAATCCGAGCGCAGCATTTCAGACGCTGATAAAATCGTTCATTCCTGATCATCAGGCAGTTTCGCAAGAAGCATTCACACTCAACACAGGGGGTATTAATTTATGAAGAAGGTTGTCATTACTGGCAGTACACGTGGTATAGGCTATACTATGGCCATGGAGTTTTTAAGGGCAGGATGCAGTGTTACCCTTTCCGGCAGGGGAGAGGCACTTAAACCGCAGGCAGAAGCTCTGCTGAAACCATTTGAAGGGAAGTATATTTATGTGCCCTGCAATGTGCAGGACAAGAAAAGCATCAAAGCGCTTTGGGATGTTTCCGCAGAGAAATGGGGAAGAATAGACATATGGATCAATAACGCAGGCCAGAATACACCGCATGTCTTTTCCTGGGAAACTGAAGAAGATTTTACAGAATCGGTGATAAATACCAATCTTCTGGGCATCATCTATGGCTCGCAGGTGGCAGCAAAAGAAATGGTGAGACAGGGACAGGGTGCCATATACAGTATGGAGGGCTTAGGATCCAATAATATGATCCAGGTGAAAACCATCCTTTATGGCACAACAAAGCATGCACTGACCTATTTCATGAAAGGTCTGGCAAAGGAACTGGAAGGCACAGGGGTCATTGCAGGAAGACTCTCTCCTGGTATGATGCTGACGGATTTCATCACGAAGATGCCCGATGGTGGAACTGCAGAGCTCTTTGAGAACAGGCAGTTCAGAAAGGTGTTCAATACACTGGCGGACAGACCTGAAACAGTGGCTAAGTTTTTCATTCCTAGAATACTGGAAAACAGAAAGAACAATGCAGAGATTGAGTGGCTGACAAACAGTAAAGCGGCGTGGCGTTTTATATCCTCATCATTCAGAAAGGACAGGCTGATTTAATTTTTAGGTATAGATTAAAAGGTGCCTTTAAGGAACGTGCAATCTTTATGCATGAATTATTCCTGTATACATTTCTGAAATTCTTCTATTCAATGAAAAATCGAGCAAAAAATGTCAAGAACTTATACTGGAAGTGTACTTATTGATGGAGATTCGTGGTGAAGTGTATATGTGGCAAGTGAATCGTTTAATCCGCTGTACTTAAGCTTTCATCATGGTGAATTCTTAAGATATACCTTCAAAGGTAATCAGAAGGACCTGATGACGGAAGTGCAGCACGCGGGTGGTCTTGCGGTTTTATTCGCTGCAGTACATCCTGTTATGATAAAGTACCATGACTTCACGGGTATTGCTGCTTATGGGTAATCCTTTAAGAGCAGATCCGCCAGATACTTCAATAACCGGGAACTTATTCACCTTAAAGTGACCTCATCAAGTGAATTGCCAGTTTTATGGAAAAGATGCAAAGTGCTTAACGGATGTGTCAACGATATGCCTGCAGATTTATCAGTTCCGATAATTATACAAAGTATGAACATTATATGCAGAAAATCCCTTGCGACACCCCACGGTATATGTTATTCTGGGACATGTCACAAATGGAGGTGAAGTTATGATTAATAAGTTAAAATTTGTATTTTTATCAATTTTCGGTTTTATATTCTTTCTGATGCCATTTACCATCAACGGAGAAAGAAAAATCGCAATCTCGCATATCGTAAGCTTCGTAACAGGAAATTTCCTCGACCCATTTATCACCTTCACAGCAGTAATTGCTTGGATTGTAATGATTGGGACAATCGTATTTATGTTTTTTAAATCAGGAAACAAGTTTATCGATTCAGTATTTAAAGCTTCGCCTTTAAATATCGTACTTAGAATTACCGGATCATTCCTTTATCTTATGGTCATCAATAACTGGTTTGCAGGAAATGCATTCGCAGACATGATTCTTGATCCAAATACCGGAGGCGTAATGGCAGGCGACGGCGGACTTCTGACTACGCTTTATATCACATTCTTTGTAGGCATACTTGCACTTCCTCTGCTTACCCATTTCGGAATAGTGGAATTTGTGGGTATCCTTCTCGGACCTGTAATGGTCAGGATGTTCAAAGTGCCTGGATACTCAACCATCGATGCTATCGCATCCTTTGTAGGAGATGGTACCATCGGTATCGTGTTAACGGATAACCAGTACCAGAGAGGCTATTACAATAAAAGAGAGGCATACATTATAGCTACAAGCTTTTCAATTGTAGGTATCGCGTTCGCATCAGCAGTGGCTGAAGAACTGGGCTTTGGCGCCATCTTTCCGATCTTTTATGCAACTATAGCCCTCATTACAGTGATTCTGGCATTCGTCATTTCAAGAATGCCGCTGAAAAAGTTTCCGCCAACCTATTATGAAGGAGTCAAACCTGTAGTGGAAGGTATACCTGATCACAAGTCCAGATTGCAGCATGCTTTTGATTCTGCGATCAGACAGGCTGACAGTGCAAAACTGTTTGATGTCATCGGGGAAGCATTGAAGAATATCATCAACATCTTTGTCGGTTTTCTTCCGGTCATCATGGCGGTAGGTACACTATCTCTTATTATTGCTGAATATACCTCTTTCTTTACGATCATCAGTGCACCTGTGGTCCATCTGTATACCTTCATCGGGTACAGCAAGGAAGTGGCGCTTGCAATGGCACCTGCATCCCTTGCGGGATTTGCGGACATGTATCTGCCTGCTCTCTTTATCAGCGGATCGGTCTCAGAAGCCTCAAGATTCTTCATAGGAGTTCTTGCCTTTACTCAGCTGGTCTTTATGTCTGAGACGGGTATGATTCTCGTCAAAACCAAAATCGGGCTAAGCTTCCTGGATGTTGTAAAGCTGTTCCTTTTCAGAACACTTTTATCCATACCGCTGCTCATTATCATCACAAATATTCTGGCGGCACTTGGGATAATATCATTCTAAGACCTGACCGGTTATCAGAAAAAGGAAATAAGCCTATAGTAATGGCCTTCACCTCATAATGGGTGAAGGCCATTTTCACATTCTACAGAATTTTCATGACATTGATTCAATTTCGCATGAAGGCTATAATGGTCAAAAGAATATACACTCAAGGCTACCAGTCGGCTTAATGTAGAACGATAGAACAACAGGAGGACAGGAAAATGAAAAAGTATGACCTGATTGTTATTGGAACAGGAGCTGCAGGATCATCTGCAGCATATCGCTGCCGTGAAGCAGGACTTAGCGTTGCGGTCATAGACAGACTGCCCTATGGAGGTACCTGCGCGTTAAGAGGATGTGATCCCAAAAAGGTTCTTGTCGGTGCATCAGAAATCGTGGACAGGATTCATAGAATGAAGGGTCTTGGAATGGAGGAAGGAAGCAAGGTAAACTGGAATGAACTCATGAAGTTCAAACGTACATTCATAGAAGGTGTTCCCGAGAGCCATGTCGAGGCTTATCATAAAGCAGGAATAGACACTTACCATGGTGAGGCTTCACTGACCGGTGAAAACACTATACTTCTTGATGGAAGTGAATTCTCGTTTAAACATTTACTTATTGCATCGGGAGCCAGACCCGCACCACTTGATATTGAAGGTGAGGAACATGTTCTTTTCAGTGATGATTTTCTGGAACTGGACCAGCTGCCCGAAAAGATTGTGTTTATCGGCGGTGGATTCATATCCTTTGAATTTGCGCATATTGCAGCCCTTAGCGGTTCAGAGGTCCATATTCTGCATAGAAACGAAAATCCTTTGAAAAACTTCGATCAGGAACTGGTAAAGCTTCTGATCAAGCGCTCGGAGGAAATCGGGATAAAGGTTCATCTCAATACAGTACCTGAGGTGATCGAAAAATCAGATGGAAAAGTCATCGTCCATGGAAAACAGAACCGCAGAGAAATCGATATTGTCTGCGATGAAGTCTTTCATGGTGCAGGCAGAATTCCGGATATAGACAGACTTGATCTTGGGAATGGAAATATCGCATATACAAAAAGAGGAATAACCGTCAATGAATATCTGCAGAGCGAATCCAATAATAGTGTATACGCATCTGGAGATGTATCTGCCAGTGGAGGTCTTCCGCTGACACCAGTCGCGGGAAGAGAATCAGGTATTGCTGCAGATAACATTATTCATGGGAACCGTTCAAGAATCGATTATGAGCTAGTGCCTTCCATTGTGTTTACTCAGCCTAAGCTTGCAATCATCGGCCTGACAGAAGAGAAGGCGGCAAAGAAGGGCATTGATTTCGAGGTGGTACGGTTTGAGACAAAAGAGTGGTATACCAACAGAAGAACAAATGAGGCTTATGCGATGACAAAACTCGTGATGGACAAGAGTACGGGTAAAATTATCGGTGTCCATATTCTTGGCAGCAACGCGGATGAGCTGATCAACTACTTTTCTCTGATCATGAAGTTTGATCTGCCTTATGATGAAGTAAGGAAGACAATATTTGCCTATCCTTCCTCAGCTTCGGATCTCAGTTATTTTCTGAAATAGAATGCAGCCATTTACGGTCAAAGGACTTTGCATCTCTAAAAAAAGGATATGCGAAGTCTTTTTTCGATTAAAAGGAATAGAGAGAAGTTCACATTTGGTGCAATGGCACGGACATTAACATTCATGATTAATGTCCGATTCTGGTATTATCAGGCATACTAAAAAACCGTGTTCGTGGGGGTGGTTAAACTGCGTGAAATGGATATAATGGCAGTGGAATCTGTTAAAGATGAGAAAAAACTGATTTCATTCATCCGACAGAATGAATTCTTCATATTGAAAACTGCGTCAAAGATTTCAAAGCATTACATTTCAAAAAATGACGATGAGTGGTCAGTTGCTCTCGTTGCATTTTCCGGTGCCGTAAAAAAATATGATTATGATAAAGGCAGCTTTTTCTCTTTTGCAGAACTTGTCATAAAGAAGAATCTCATAGATTATTACCGGTCAAACGGGAAACGCAGCATGGAAATCCCTGTGGAGTGCATTCATGAGGAAGTGCTGATTGAACACAGCGATAATAACCTTAAGCTGGAAATTGAAGCGATTTCAGAGGTGCTCAGTGAGTATGGATTCGGATTCATGGATCTTGCTGACTGCTCACCGAAAGCCGATAAAACAAGAAAAGCATGCGCAAAAGCAGTATCCTATCTTATGACAAGCCCGGTTCTCATTGGTGAAATGAGAAAATCAAAACTGTTTCCCCTGAAAATCATCGAAAAAAATACGGGGGTACCCCAAAAAATTCTGGAACGTCACCGTAAGTACTTAATAGCAGCAGCAGAGATACTTAGTGGAGATTGTCCCTATCTCTCGGATTACTTAAGTTTTATAAAAGAGGTGAATCTGTAAATGAAAGCTACAGTAATGGAAATCAAGGGTAAATACGCTGTGCTGCTGAAGAAAGATGGCACATTCATAAAAATGAAGTGCGGAAATCTGATGATTGGAGATGTAGTAAGCATGAAAGAAAGAAAGATGTTCAAAACAGGCAGATTAGGTGCTGGAATCGCAGCAGCGTCATTTGTTTTACTGACAGGTGGAGGGATCTATACCTATGCGACACCAGCATATTATGTGAGCCTTGATGTCAATCCCGGGGTAATCATGGAAGTCAATATATATGATCGAGTCATCGGAACAGAGGCAGCAAATGAAGATGCAGTTGCGGTTATTGATGGACTGGCTCTTGAAAATACCGATATTTCCGATGCGGTATCTCTTGCAGTGGAACGTATCGACGAGCTGGGTTACTTTGACGAAGAAGGAGGAGAAATCCTCATCGGTACCACTTCAGAAGATGAAGAGACTGCCGAAGAAGCTGCGGAAGAACTTGAGAGCATCATTTCCGAAGAAGTGATCGAGAATGAGATCGATGCTGAAGTGACGACTAAAGTCGTAGGATATGAGATGGTACAGGCTGCAAAAGCCATCGAAGGCATGACACCGGGAAAGTATAATCTCATCGTCAATCATCTTGGGATTGCTCCGGAAAATGCACAGGATTTTGTTGCAACGTCCATCAAGGATATCATGAAGGAAGTTAAAGCATTAAGAGCTCAGAACAAAGAAGAAGCAGATGATGCCGAAACAGAAACTGATCTGGAGACGGAAGTGGAAACTCCCATGACAGAGATTGAAACAGAAGTTGAGATAGATGATGAGATCGAGGACGAGAATGAAATTAAGCCTGTAAAAGAAAAGAAAATCAAAGAAAAGAAAACTACCGAGAAAAAAGATAAGTCCGAGAAATCAGACAACATACTCGTAACAGACCCTGAAATCGAGAAGAAATCTTCAGAAAAAGAGGAGAAAGAGCAGACTGAAGCGAAGGAAAAAGAAGAGAAGAATGAAGCTTCTGAAGCTCAGAAAGAGAAGTCTCAAAAAACCCAGCAGCCTGTAAAGCCGGATAAGAAGGACAAGTCAGAAAAGCCAGAAACTCCTTCCAACGGCAGACCGTAATAGAAGTGTCTTCTTACTGATCGTAAAAATGGCATTTTCAAAGTGAATCTATAGAGAATAAGAAGAAACTCCTGCAAAGTTCCATTCGGATCATCTGATCTGAATAAGTATTTTGCAGGAGTTTTTGTTTTCCGTAATTAAACAATCTGTAATGCTCTGCGATTCCGCTTTAAACATTGTTTACCACAGCTTAATCTGGGGTATATATCAGTGAGTTATGATGACCTAAATGAAGAGGAGGTAGAACATGAAAGTGAATCATAATGAGCACAGGAATATGGATCATGTCCATGATGAAAATCATCAGAATGATGAGCATCATGGGATGGAACATCAGTCAGATCATATGGAGCATAGGGAAGATAAGCGTGTAGGTCAGCCTATGATGCATGAGGGGAATCATGATCATCACGATCATCACGCGATGATGGTAGAAGATTTCAGGAGACGTTTTTTTGTGTCGCTTATCCTCACCATACCAATACTTGCACTGTCTCCCATGATCCAGATGTTTCTTGGCGTGGACTGGAGATTTGCAGGAGATTCTTATCTGCTGTTCGGGCTTTCTACTGTGCTGTTTTTCTATGGAGGTAAACCCTTCATTACTGGAGCCAGAGATGAACTGAAGAAAAAATCACCTGCCATGATGACACTGATCGCTTTTGCGATTATCGTCGCTTATGTATACAGCACACTTACAGTATTTATTCTGGAAGGCAATGATTTTTTCTGGGAACTTGCGACACTAATTGACATCATGCTGCTTGGACACTGGATCGAGATGAGATCGGTAATGGGGGCGTCCAAAGCTTTGGATGAACTGGTTAAACTGATGCCAGAAGAAGCTCATCTCATAGGAGATGGCGGTGAAACCAAAGAGGTATCTGTAAAGAATCTGGTATCAGGTGACAAAGTGCTTGTTAAGCCTGGAGAAAAGATTCCTATAGATGGCATAGTATACGAAGGAAATTCTGAAGTGGATGAATCCATGATTACAGGAGAATCGGTTCCCGTAGAAAAGAGCGGTGGAGAAGAGATTGTCGGAGGATCGATCAATGGAGATGGCATACTCAAATTTAAAGTGTCAAGAACCGGGGATGAAACCTTTCTGTCTCAGGTGATCAGAATGGTCAAGGAAGCTCAGGAGTCAAAATCACATACCCAGAGACTTGCTGATATTGCAGCTAAGTGGCTGTTCTATATTGCGGTTACAGCTGGAACGCTGACCTTTGCAGTATGGATGTATCTTGGTAGAGGTGTTGATTTTGCAGTGGAGAGAGCAGTCACCGTGATCATCATTTCCTGTCCTCATGCTCTCGGACTTGCTACGCCCCTAGTAACAGCAGTTTCGACCAGTATCGGTGCTAAGAGAGGACTGCTTATCAGAGACCGGGCTGCATTCGAAAATGCGCGAAAACTGGATGCCGTGGTTTTTGACAAAACCGGAACACTGACTGAAGGAGAGTTCGGTATTTCCGATATCCATGCGATCAGCGTTACAGAGGAAGAGCTTCTCTTGATTGCCTACTCCATCGAATCAAACTCTGAGCATCCCATTGCAAAAGGTATTGTAAAAGAAGGCAGGAAGAGAGAGCTTAAGCTTATGAATGTTCAAGACTACAGAAATCTTCCGGGTAAGGGCCTTAGGGGTATGGTTGACGATAGAGAAATCTTCATTGTCAGTCCAGGTTACATGAAATCAGAAAACATCGATTTTGACCAAGTTCATTATGAGCAGCTGGCTGGAGAAGGTAAGACAGTGGTATTTGTTCTTGAGAAAGACAGACTTCTAGGCTACCTTGCATTATCTGACATTGTGAGGGAATCTGCAAAGGAAACTGTTGAAACACTTAAAGCCATGGGTATAGAGTCTTTCATGCTTACGGGTGACAATAAACGGGTAGCAGAATATGTCGGACGGGCGCTCAAAATCGATAAAGTCATTTCAGAGGTTCTACCTCAGGAGAAGTCAACTAAGATAGAAGAGCTGCAAAGTGAGAGCAGAGTCATCGGAATGACGGGAGACGGTGTGAATGATGCACCGGCACTGGCTAAAGCGGATCTTGGAATTGCCATTGGAGCAGGTACGGATGTTGCAGTTGAAACAGCAGATATCATTCTTGTAAAAAGCAACCCACTTGATGTGGTCAATATCATTAAACTGTCAAAGGCAACCTACAGAAAAATGCTGCAGAATCTTTTCTGGGCGACAGCGTACAATCTGATCGCTCTGCCCCTTGCAGCAGGCGTACTGTATAACCGGGGTATCATCATCAGTCCCGCACTCGGCGCTGTTCTGATGTCCATGAGTACAATTATTGTGGCTTTCAATGCAAGGCTGTTGAAAATTGACTGATGGACCGGTGCCCCTTTAGAGATTGCTTCCTATCAATGAGGATTCAAATATGTGATCCGGAAACTGTATTTTCATACATCAGTTTCCGGGTCTTTCTGATGAGTTTGACACTGAGAAATATATTCACAGATTAAGGAGCTGTTCTGCATAATGAATCCTGATTTACATTGAAATATGATTCGAAATAAACGTATAATCATAGTATATTTAATTGAATCTTAATGATTAAGGTGTGGGACAGAAATTCATGTTGTGATGAGCCCAAAAGGATGGAGGTCAAAATGGTCAATCGTCTGATTTTAGTAGAAGGAATACCAGGAGCAGGCAAAACAACAGCAGCAGGAAAGATCAGAGATCAGCTGATTGCAATGGGGGAAGATGCGGTTCTTTATGAAGAAGGTATGCTGCATCCTGCGGATATGGCCTGGCAGGCTTATCTTACTGAAGATGAATATGATATATTTCTCTCTGAATGCCTTAAATCCTGTAAGAACGCGCACATCGCCATCACACAGCAGGAAATCAGAAGAAGAATTGAAGCTCAGCTAAGGAGAGAAGATGACCGTATCATCATTGCCTATACCAGAATAGACTTACAGGATCCGTACCTCCGTAGTCTTATTGATGATCTGGCCTCGAAGGAAATCTATGATGGAAGACGCAGTATAAATGAGTTCACGGAAATTCATCTGAAAAGATGGAAGCGATTTAAAGAAGAAGCTTTAAAATCTGAGCAGATCAGCATTTTTGAGTGCGCATTTCTTCAGAATCATATTACCGAACTTCTGGCGGTATACGATAAAAACCATGATGAAATCTATGAGCATCTGGCCCTTCTACTCGAGACGGTTAAGGAGCTCGATCCTGTTCTGGTTTATATCGAGCCTTCAGATGTCAAAGGGGCCATCGATCTTGCAGCGGAAGAAAGAAGATCACCAGCTGGTTCTGAGTGGGACTGGATCAGAATGATGGAAGAATGGGTGAGCAGCAGCAGGTATGGCAGAAATCGCGGGCTTAAGGGCATAGAAGGGGTTTATGCATTCTGTCAGGAAAGACTTGAAATCGACAGACAGATGATCGAAAGACTGAAAATTCCTACGAATTTTATCCGTAGAAACACAGAATCCGGCAGGAAGAAATGAAATCAAAGGTTGGGCATATACCATATCCGAGTTCATTTCCTTTTTACCCTTCATCAAGCGGCAGAATGAATGTGGATGATATCCAGACTGCAGCAAAATATAAATCATATGAAGGAGATTTGTTTTATGAAAAAGCCACAGACAACCAGATTATCTGAGGATCAGAAGGAAATGAGATCCGCCTTTCTTGGAGGTTTTGCCGGTCAGCTGGTATCCGGACTGATCTGGCTGAGCTCTTCTGCTGTAAGCCTTATCAGTTCCCCGGTCCATGGTATGCTGGTGCTGTTCTTCGGATGTATGGGGATATTTCCTCTGACCCAGCTCTCATTAAAAATAATGGGAAGAAGTGCTAAAGTAAGTGAAGAGAACGGTCTATGGGCGCTAGGTTCTCAGATTGCCTTTACTGTGCCGATCAATTTCATTCTGGTCGGTGCAGTCATACTCAGTAGACCGGAGTGGTTCTTTCCGGCAGCGATGATTATTGTAGGTTCTCATTATCTGCCGTTCATCACCCTCTATGGAATGAAGATGTATGGTATCCTTGCTGGTCTTCTGATACTTTCCGGAGCCGGTCTTGGTATATATGGACCTCAGATATTCAGTCTGGGAGGCTGGGTTACGGGTATTCTGCTCATTATCTTTGCGTTTGCCGGAAGATGGATGGTGTTGAAGGAAGAGCATGATGAAAATAAAAGTACTAGTAATCTGATTGAAGTCCATAATCACTAGAGATATCTGCTGAAACTTATAAACACACCTATTGTCTCTTACAGCCCGCAAGGAGGATTTAAACCATGACAGGAGAATTCAGAACAGGCAGAACAGATACTGCCTCAAAAGTGATCAAAGCAACACCTGAAGTCCTATATGAAGCCTACACAGATCCTATGAAACTTATAGAGTGGCTTCCCCCTCAGGGCATGAGTGCACAGGTGGATCAGTATGAACCTTTTGAAGGCGGACGGTTTCATATCACTTTAACGTATGAGTCAGTGAATGGTTCAGGGAAGACGACGAGAGACACTGATGTTATGGAAGGGAAATTTATGGAACTGATTCCATGCTTAAAAATTGTTCAGACAGGGAGATTTCAGTCAGATGATCCATCGTATTCCGGTGAAATGACTGAAACAGTGATATTTGAGGAAGTGGATGAAGGAACGAGAGTCACCTTTATTATGGATAATGTACCGGAAGGCATAAGCAAAGCGGATCATGATGAAGGCTTAAAATCGACGCTGGAGAACCTGGCGAAATTTGTGGAACTGTAATGAGCGAAGATGAATGATTAAAGAATCTTCGGTGTTTTTCTGACTTGCTCTACAATAAATGAATGATAAAGAGTCCAAGGATTAAACACCCTGATGTGCGTGAAAAGGCATAAATAAATTTCTTAAGTCCATTATCCGCACTGAAGGACTGAAGGTATAATAAATAGAACAGGGATAGAAAGGAGATATAATATGAGTCCGATAGATAAAAGAAACAGACTGGATGATCACCCGTTCGATTATGTTGTCTTCAAGAATCAGAGTCTGCAGATATATTATAATGGAAAACCGGTTGTGATCCTTAAAGATCAGAAAGCTCGGGATCTTATCGAGAAGCTGGAGAAAGCTGAAGATAAGGATATCCAGCTGATTCTCGCGAAAATTACGGGGAATTTCAAGAGAGGGAATGAAAAGCTGTTTAAAAAAGAAAGATAAACGGAATCATCCGGAACGAAAAAGTGCAGATTTACGTAGTCTTAGCAGATAACAGGATTAAGCTGTGCTTATGATATCGATAAAGATAATTGCCCCAAAGAAAGGAGCATATATGGAAAAAGATTTTAACCGTGAAAGAGTCCTGATCGGTCAGGGCAAAATGGCGAAGGTCTATCTATGGAATGGATTTGCCTATAAATGCTATGAAGACCATTATCCGGAAGAGTGGATCAGCTATGAAATCGGAATACAGGGTATCATCAACAGCACTGATCTTAGAACCGTAAAATATTATGAATCGGAAATCCCCCACAGCATCAAGATGGATTATATTGATGGGGTCTCGCTTGCCAGTCGTGTTCTTCAGGATAAATACAAGGAAAGTATTGATGATCTATTATCCATCATAGAAGAAGTGCACAGGTTCAGCGGACTGAACCTGTCTAGGCTCAGCACTTACCTACACGAAACCATCATGAGCATGGATATAGATGGTTCCATAAAAGAAAAAGCAGGGCACTACATCACAGATCTTCCTGAGGATAATGTTCTGTGCCATCTGGATTTTCATTTTCTTAACCTCATGTATGCAGAAGGTGAATACTATATCATCGACTGGATCAATGCCAGAAACGGCAATCCCATATATGATTATGCGAGAAGCTATGTGATTCTTCATGAATATGCGTATAGACTTTCGAAGAAGTTTCTGAAGAGAGTGAAGAATCAGTGCGGGTTCAAAGAAAGCGATTTTCAAAAAGCGGTATATGTCATGGCGGTTCATCGTCTGTCTGAGCACACGAGCGACAAAACCAGGCAGCTGATGGAACATACAGATTCTGTTCTTTCCGCTTTATTGGAGAAGGCGTGAGATCCGTTCATCTTGGCAAAAAAATGAAACAGAGAAAGAGCAGATTTCATGATCATCTTGAATCAAAGGAGAAACATCTATGTTCAGTGAATTTATAAGGGGCTTTGGACTGCTTATCGGATATTTTGGCGTGTGCGCAGTGACTGCAGTCTCTCTGAGAAAACTTGTCCATATCCCAAGAGAGCTGTTCCGAAAGATACTGCACATGATTCTCCTTGGATCGGTGCTGGTACTGACGTACGGCTTTAAGACCTGGTGGGTTTCGGCCCTTGCCGTCCTTGCCTTTATTCTTCTCGTGTTTCCTCTGCTTGCGGCCGCGGAAAATCTCAGCGGATACTCTGATCTTCTCATCGAACGGAAAAAAGGGGAGATCAAGAGAAGTCTCGTCATCGTTTTCGGTATGTTTTTACTGCTGATCTCTGTTTCCTGGGGAATCTTAGGAGAGAGATATCTTGTTCTTGCACCGGTTTTTGCATGGGGAATGGGTGATGCCGCCGCCGCAATCGTCGGAAAGCGTTTCGGTAGAAGACCGATTGAAGGAAAACGGCTTGATGGGCATAAAACCTATGAAGGATTTACAGCGATGTTTATTGTCGCATTTCTCTCTGTCATGACAGTTCTTATCCTTAGTGCGCCGGAACTCAGATATGGATATGTAACAGTCGCCCTCATCACTGCAGGCGTAACCGCTTTAGTTGAGCTTTATTCAAAAGATGGCATGGATACCCTGACATGTCCGGTTTCGGCCGCAGTGATCATGATCTCATTTGTTCATCTCTATAGGGGGGGCATGGTATGAAAATCAAGACAGGAGAAAAAACTCTCCTTGCATCGGTTCTTATGAGCGCTCCTGGCCCTCTTGTTGTGGGTACGGCTCTCTTTTTCGGCCGTTCATCCACCCAGCTTGCAGATTTTGTCCGGCGCAGTGCAGAACTTATAGCCATTATCGTATCTTATCTCATCTACCGTAAAATGGTCAGGGATAAACTCATGACTCCACTGAAAATGAGAAACCTCGAAAGAACAGCAGATTTAAGTGTAGGGATGACCATGTGCCTTTCAGGTCCAGTTATCCTTCTATCCGCATTATACGCATCAGACAGTGGAGACGGGAATGTGATTCCAGGGCTCGTTATCGCACTTCTTGGGGTTTTAACCAATACGTGGTTCTGGTTAAGGTACCGCTTGCTTAACAGGCGGATACCTAATGGGGTATTTGCTGTCCAGAGCAGTCTCTACAGAGCGAAATCTCTGGTCGATCTCTGTGTATCTCTTGCTCTTGCGACAGTTGCGGCAGCTCCAGGAACGGCTCTAGCAGGAATTGTAGATCTTACTGGATCTGTTGTTGTCGCAGGTTATCTGATTGTTAATGGGGTAATCATTATTCGAGGCAAAAAGAATACTTCAGTAAATCCTGAAATTCAGGCAAGATCACCGCTTTCTGCGGTAGACGATAAAATAAGCGACATCAGAAGAGATTCAAAGGAGAACACGATATGAAAGTACTGATCATCTACAGTTCCCACTACAAAGGGAATACGGAAAAAATAGCAGAACGATTTTCTGAGAAAGCGGATTGCGATCTGATCAACATTAAAGACAATGGGCCGATTCATACCGAAAAATATGATCTCATCGGTTTCGGATCAGGAGTATACAAGGAAAGTACTGCTCCAAGACTGGTGAAGATCATCAGTCAGCTTGAACTTGAAGGGAAGCCGGTTTTTGTGTTTTCTACAAGCGGCGTGGGCATAAAGTCATACAACCGTAGTCTGATCCATGCGCTGGAGATGAAGGGAGCTAAGGTCCGAGGAAGCTTTTCCTGCAAGGGAAGCTTTGTTGCCAAGGAGTTCACAGATGTAAGGATTTTTGCGCTCATGAGTAGACTCGCTAAAGGACATCCCAACAACCGAGATTACAAAGAAGCTGAAAAATTCATGATGAATATGGTCCAGTCAGTATAGTTTCAGAAAAATGATCGATACCGAATGGAAGTGCAGGAATTCAGCCAGGGGGAGAATATGGAAATCTGGGACACTTATGATAAGAACAGGATAAGAACTGAAGAGCGGATGTTTCGTGGAGATTCATTTAAGGATGGGCACTATCACCTGATAGTTCATGTATGCATTTTCAGTACAGAAGGGAAGATGCTCATACAAAGGAGACAGCCTTTTAAAGAAGGATGGCCGGGAAGATGGGATCTGACTGTGGGCGGAAGTGCGATTAGCGGGGAAAACAGCCGGGAAGCGGCAGAGCGGGAGCTGTTTGAGGAACTGGGTATCCTTTATTCACTTGAGTATGTAAGACCTCATCTCACCATAAATTTTGATGAGGGTTTTGACGATTACTATCTTCTTGAACAGGATATTCAACTGTCGTCATTAAAGCTTCAGAAGGATGAAGTGCAGGATGCCAAATGGGCGGAACTACCTGAAATTATTGAGCTGATCCGAAAAGATGAGTTTATTCCGTATTATGAATCTCTGATTCATTTTCTTTTTGAACAGAGGAAAAAGTATGGATCCTTCTCCCGATGATTTCAATCTTTGTACAGGTGAGATCAGAGATGGATGATGAGATACCGTGAGGACAGCTAAGAAGGAGGGTCAAAACATTGGAACAGATTTCTGAAAAATCAAAAGTTGAGGCGATAGAATCCTTTCAGTCAACAATCCGAAAAATGGAGAAGGCACTGATACAGATGAGAAATAAAGAAGCAAATACGACACTTGTCACAAGGCGCCTTGAGTCGATGAAAATCGGACTTGCCGCACTTGAATATGCCTGGTACGGGAAGAGTGAGTTATTCACTGAAGAAGAGAATATAAAGGCTGTGGAAGTTCTTCGAGCCCTAATGCCATCTTTAGAGCGAGCTTACCTGAAATCAGGAGAAAACAGTGCCCAGAGAACGCTTCTCTACAGGCGGACTGATTCGATTGCTCATTCCATAAGGATTATTGAAGAACAGATTCTTGGACCGGATAAGGATAGACACGTTGAGAAGGAGAAAGACTGAATGAATGAAGAAATAATCATTACCGCGCCTGAAGAAGCGGATCTCAACACAGCTTATGAAGTATTTGAAAAATCCATAAGAGATGCTTTTATCTGTGAAGGACTGCACGACCTTAAAGAAATGATGTATGAGGAGATCGAATATAAGAAGAAACTCCTCATGCAGTCCGTTGAAGATTCCGATTCTGAAAATATGTTTCTCCTTGCAAAAAGAGGCGATCTTGTCATTGGAACCATATCCTATGGTCCCCTCGGGAAGGAAATCAGAGACTGCACAGGAGACAGCCTTGGACATTTAGGTGAACTCGGGAGTCTGTATGTTCTGCCCGAATATCAGAATAGGGGTGCCGGCAGTCTTCTGATTAAGGCTCTCGCAAATCACCTTACACAATCAGGCATTGAGGAATTCTGTCTGGATAGCGGGTATAAACGCGCTCAGAAAAGGTGGAAGACTAAATTCGGACAGCCTTATCGCATAGTCAGAGACTACTGGGGTGAGGGAAGTGACCATATGATCTGGGTCTGCAGATCAGAAGATTATTCGGGTGATTGAGGATTCAGGGAATAAACCTCTCGGCTTCATATTCAGACACTCGTCCTGAAAAATAGATGTTGACAAATAGGCAACCTATTGCATATAATAAATGCAATAGGTTGCCTATTTTGAAAGGAGAGAATCTGATGAGTGATAAGGAAAACCAGCAGTATATTTTCGGATTTATCTTTCTGCTTGCAAACAGACTCCAGATGCTGGGAGATCAGCTTACGGGAGAGATTACATTGAAGCAGTGGTTTCTTCTTAATATGATCCGAAACATGGAGAAAGAATTTCCGAACTTTAATGATATTGCCGATGTCATGGGGACATCAAGACAGAATGTCGCGAAAACCATCTCGGTTCTGGAGAAAAAAGGAATGGTCGCTATACATTCTTCCATGAAAGACCAGCGATCAAGATATGTCGAGCTTACAGAAGAGTGCGGCAGGTATTTCCAGAACAAGGAAGATATCGGAAATCAGTTTCTTGATCGGATTTTTACGGGCATCGATGAAAAAGATATCGAGCAGACGATGAATGTACTTGATCGGATGATGAAAAATGCAGAAGAACAGCTTAAATCAGTCAAAAACGATTAAATTGAATCGGAGGATCAAGTCATGTCAAAAAAATCAGTTCTATGCTATCTGGTGGTTGTGATGACCATCATTGCAGCAGTCACAGGAATTTTTTACACTTTCGGCGGGGAACGGTACTTTGTGGAAAACATCTATGGGGAGAGCATAGAGCTTTATGGAGACGGAATCTATAAATATAATTCGGTATTGAAGGCTATGGGGAGTAAGGGAACAGATATCGTCATGATCGTCATTGCTGGTCTTTTTGGGGTGTTTACGTTTCTTCGGGAAAAATCAGGATTATATAAACTGCTGCAGATCGGCAGCCTTACAGCTTTATTCTATTATTCCGCCTGCCTTTTATTCGGTGTGACGTTCAACAGTCTCTTTCCTGTCTATATCCTGCTCTTTGCATCGAGTCTCTTTGGAATGATCAGCCTTCTTGCGGAGTGGATAAAAGAAGACAACTTCAAAGAAACGCTCAGGAATACTGATTTCAAGGGAACTGCAGTTTTCACCATAATCTGCGGGTGCTCTGTGCTTGTCTGGCTTGAGTTCATCATTCCGGCAGTGCTCTCAGGTTCACCTTTATCGAACATTGAAATCTATACCACAGAGGCTACTTTTGTACTGGATCTGGGTATCATCCTACCTGTGTACATCGGCTGCGGGATTGCACTTTCCAGGAAAAAGCTCATCGGATATAAACTGACTCCGATTCTTCTGATTTTCATTACGATTATCGGTCTGACTGTAATCAGCCAGAATATCTTCCAGAGTTCACAGGGTATTGTAATTCCGCCTAGACAGTTCTTCTCACTTGTGATTTCTTTTGCGGTTCTGGGCGTTGCAGCAACCTTTCTCAACTACAGGTTCGTAAAATACATTAAGTGAGGCAGAAGGGACAAGAACTCATCATTTTAAGCCGATCGCATATTGAATCAGTAATCACGATTAAACCTCTGACGACACCTGCGGGCTGTTCTTCAGAGGTTTTCGGCATACCGAAGTGAATAATGCATGGAATACCGTGATCACTATGCACACAGAGCAGTCACCTCTTTTTGACTTCGATGGACTTTCATAAGATAATAAAGAAGTATAATGAACACAATATTCAAACAGTTTAGATTAGGACAGATTCGCTGAATAAGCTGAATGAGAGAAAATAAATACTTCCGGAAAGGGGATCGTATCATGAAAAGGAAAGTCGTATTCATCATCCTGGACCAGTTTGCAGACTGGGAAGGTGCTTATCTTTCTTCGGTATTAAGAGATGAAGAGATGGGTTCCATAAATGAAGTGCTCTGGGCATCCACTGATAGAAAGCCCAAGAAGTCTCTCGGCAACATGACCGTTATACCGGATCTGTCATTTGAAGAAATTCCAGAAGATGCAGATGCACTGATTCTTATCGGCGGGAACTCATGGAGAGGAGAGGAGGCAAAGAAAGCTGCAGATGTTGTGAGAAGGTTTCTGGAGAAAAAAGCGGTTGTAGGTTTCATCTGTGATGCGACTTATTTTGCCGCTAAAGAAGGTTTTCTGAATGAGGTACTACATACCGGTAACAATCAGGAAGAGATGGGAAATCTTGAAAATTATCGTAATCCGGAAGGATTCAGAATGGAAAATGCCATATCGGACGGTAGAATCATAACGGCCAATGGAAACAATCCTGTAGAGTTTTCGAAAGAGGTGCTGAAAGCCCTTGAACTGTTTCCTGCTGAGAAAATCGACATGTGGGCTGACTTCTATCTATTGGGATACTGGAATGCCCTTAGAAAATACGGATTTCTGAATTAGCCAGACTCACTCAGTTTCACGATATCGTTTTGAACAGAGATGCCATGCACCGCAGGGAAGAGCAGACAGTCTTGCGGTGCATTTATGTGAATCATCGGAAAACGAAAAATTATCTGAGCCTCTAGAGGATTACAGGGTGGATATGTTTTTCGCTATCGCCTTGATTATGAGTTTCTATATCTATATACTAAAACAAGATAGCTATTATAATGTGAAGGTGAAAAGATATGGATTATGATTACATCATCATCGGTGCAGGAATGGGTGGCCTCAGCGTGGCAAACTTTCTTGCGAAATATGGTAAAAAAGTTCTGGTTCTGGAGAAGCATAATATACCCGGCGGTCTTGTTACTTCATTCAGAAGAAATGACGTCCATTTCGATCTTGGAATTCACGGGCTGTATGAGCTGAAGGAGAACCAGACAATTCCGCAGTTTCTTGAATTCTTTGGCGCACCCCGTGTGGAAAGTGAACCGCTTACAGGAAATCTGAAGTGCTTCATAGACGGAAAAGAATTTCTGATCAGGCAAAGCAGTGTAAGAGAAAGTTTTTTGGAAATATTTCCTGAGCGGACTTTAGAAGTCAACAGGATATTCGATCTCATGGAAACGATCAATAAGGAAATGTTCTCGGGAAAAGAAGCTCCTGAACCTCCATACAGCATGAATCTTCTTCAGAAGATCAGGTTCGGGTTAAGCACCTATAAATATCGACCGATGTTCCTGAAATATGGGACGAAGGACTTTTTAAAGGTCATGAATAATCTGACAGATTCCAAAGAGCTGAAATCGCTGATCTATTCCAGAAGTCCGTACTCCATGGTGTTCATGGCTTTTGCCTACCAGTGGGGCGTATTCGGGAAAAATGCATATCCGTCCAATGGGATGCAGTCCATTCCGGACTCTGCAGCTGAGGGACTCAGACTGCATGGTGGAGAGATCAGGTGCAATGTCGAGGTTACCGACATCCTGGTTAAGGATGGTAGAGCTTATGGCGTGAAAACAAAGACGGGTGAAGAGTTTCATGGAGCGGTCATCAGTAACGCCTCACCTCACTTTACCTATGAGTGGATCAGAAACAGCGAAGCAGAGAAAGAAAAGATGAAGAGAGATCTGACAGAAAGAAAGATATTTGAACCTGTAGCGATGCTGTTCATGTCGCTGGATGAAAGCCGGTATGATTTAGAGGATCTTGAAGGAATCAGTATCTCGTCCAGACAAGATTTTGAGCGGAAAACCCATGAATACACACCCGAAAGCGCGCCGATCATCTTAAACATCTATCCCAGGCGAAAAGGCGATCGTTATCGCGCTGTAGTTGCGTCCATACCACTCAGCTATGCGTATCATGACTACTGGAGCACAGGACAAGACAGAGAACGGGGGCACGAATACAGAGAACTCAAGTCTGAAGTGGAAAAAGTTCTCCTTGGCAGAATTGAAAATCATCTGGGATCTGATTTTATCAAAGCTGTATGCCATCACGAACTGTCGACACCTGTTACATTTGAACGATATACCTACAGCAGAGACGGGTCCTTCATGGGGTGGTCCATCGAGCAGTCGGAATATGGCAGATACCTCAGACACAAGAGCAGCATCAGAAATCTGTTTCTTGTGGGTCAGTGGGTATTTCCAGGATTTGGTGTGGCAGGTGTTATGGCCAGCGGATACTATCTGGCGAAGGATCTCCTTGGAGAAGAAGGCATCGATCTGAAAAAAGACTTCAGTGATTTCTTTGACCCAGGCAGGAAAAAGAACCGCAAATCTGAATAAGAAGGATCGTGACTGCATAGTAACCATCGGCGTTTCAATCTGTGTTTGAAGAGGGAAATGATGAAGAAAAAACGGAGCAGAAAAATGATGATCAGAATCATACTGGTATTATCTGTTGTCGCAGCAGCTGGTTTTTCAGGATACCTTGTCTATGCCACACATAAACTCAATCAGCTAAGTGAAATGACATTTGAGGACATGATTGAGTTTACGACAAAAGACAATAAGGATGCTGTAATAACCGTGGGTATTCTTGAGGGAGAAAGGATGTCTTTCAAAGTCTATGGGGAGAACGGAATACTTCTTCCTGAAGAAAACCATATATACGAAATCGGTTCGGTAACAAAGACTTTCACGACGTCTCTCATCCGAAAGGCGGAGAGTGAGGGGCTGATCGGCATCGATGACTCAATTGACGTCTATCTAGATCTTCACAAGCAGGATCACTATCCGACAGTAAAAGAGCTTATGACCCATACCGCAGGATATAAAGGAGAGTACTTCGAAAAGCCGATGATCTCGAATTTTTTCAGAAAGGCCAACAGCTTTCATCATATCACCGGAGAAATGGTCAGAGATAGAATCGAAAAAGTTGAGCTTAAGGATTCTGTCCATCCGTTCAAATATTCCAATTTCGGAATGGCAGTTCTGGGACAGGTGCTGGAAGAAGCCTATGATGAAAGCTATAAAGACCTGATGAATGACTATATCGGAAACGATCTTAAGCTATCCCATACAAGGATATCAGAAGGTGTGGGGGATTTAGGTAGTTACTGGGTCTGGTCAAAGGAGGATGCCTATCAGCCTGCCGGAGCCATCCTATCCGACATCACCGACATGATGAATTATGCGAAGTTCCATATGGAGGAAGAGCCTGAATATGTCAGAAGCAGCCATATGCCGCTGGCGGATGTCAAGAATTCCTCCAAGACCCATGAGAAGATGGGAATCTTCATGAACCAGGTTGCGTCCGGATGGATGATCGACAATGTGAACGGAATGATCTGGCATAATGGAGGAACAAGAGATTACAACAGCTATATCGGGATCGACAGTAAGAGAGGAATCAGTGTGGTTGTTCTTTCAAATCTGTCTCCGGATTACAGAATACCTGCAACAGTAATGGGCATTGAGCTTATGAAGTCCATGCAGCAGTGACCTTTCATGGATTCGGGAAGGGACGGACTAATCGTGATGATGGATATATTGAAGAAATAAGGGTTAATAGGCTGCGCGTTTCATCATGAAGAAGGTTATAAAAGTTCAGTAACACAACATAAAGGAGAACGACATGAAAAGTATGCCGAATTTCATTCATAAACCAGTACTTGAAGGGGAAAGAGCCCTTCTTAGACCCTTCAAAGAGGAGGATCTGAAATTTATTCTTGCGATCCTTGATGAACCTGAACTGAGAAGACTGACGGGTTCTGCTTCCTGCGACGAAGAGACGAATAGCCCCTTATCCACTGAGGATCTTGAAAGGACAAGACACTGGTATGAGAGCCGGAACGAGCAGACCGACCGTCTGGATTTAGCCATTATTGATAAGAAGACCGGACTTCTTGTAGGAGAAGCGGTATTCAATGAATATGACGAAGCTACGGGGAATGTGAATTTCAGAATCCTGATTGGTCAGGCGGGACAGGGAAGAGGAATAGGAAGTGAGGCGACAAAAATATTCCTGCGGTATGGTTTTATATTGCTTGATCTTCATAAAATCAGTCTTGAAGTGTTCAGTTTCAATCCGAGAGCAGAAAGAGTCTATATCAAAAACGGATTTGTACTGGAAGGCATAAAACGTGAGGACTTCAGATTCAATGAGGAATATATAGATACCAAGATATATGGCATGTTAAAAAGCGATTTCCTGAAAACTCAGAGTGAGATCTGAAGCCGGAATATCGTGGTCAGAAATATTATTCTTCTAACGTTCATCAAGCGTTAACACTGTTATCGTTGACACATTTTTACCCGTATAGATATAATGATGTTAATCTCATTAGAAATGAGAAATCATACAGACATCTATCTGTGCTTTAGAAAGTTATATCAGCTATATCATGAGATATAGAAATGATCAGCGTATCAAGAGGAGGAAAAGGAATGGATGTATTAACTCATATCAAAGAGGAACATGATGAATTCAGAGAACTGATGAAAAAGATTGAATCATCAAAAAGTGCGAAAAAGAAGGAACTCTTCAGAGAGCTTTATGCAAAACTCCATGGCCATCATGAAGCAGAAGAAAAAGTGGTCTTCCCGATGGTTCTTGAAGAAGTCAAGGCTGAAGATAAGGAAGTGGTCAGAGAGATGATCGAAGAGCATAGCCTTGGTCAGTACCAGTTCAAAGTTCTGGAGAAAACGGATGTTGAAGATGAGACATGGGATGCGAAGTTCATGGTACTTAAAGAAGTGCTTGAGCATCATATGGAAGAAGAAGAAAAGGAGTTTATTACCTTAGCGAAAAAAGTGATTCCTAAGGAAAAACGGGAAGAACTTCTCGAGAAATTCGAATCTGTTCTGGAGAAGAAGAAAAAAGAAAAAGAAAAAGAACTGAAATAGCGCAATCAGTTTCTGTTTCGAAGAAGCAAGTCTAGATGAAGAAAACCTGAGCTGATAACTGTAGAATGAACAGTTATCAGCTTTTTATAAAAACAGGATAAAAAGGCTTTTATCTGTTTGGTTTCATTAAGCGGATAATCTATTGCGTAATTTAGTCCGCTGTTTTGTTCTCGCAATAAGCCATCTGGAGGGATGAATATGAGGTATCTTCTGATTATAGCCGGTGTGATTATTGTGGGATTTACCATTGTCGATCTCATCTGGACATCCCTCTGGGTAGATGGCGGAGCAGGACCCCTCACAGATAGAATGACAAACATCGCGTGGAAGCTGCTTAAAAAAGCGGACAGGAAGATAAAAAATATCCTGAATCTGTCTGGACCGTTTCTTCTGATCGGAACACTTGCGTCCTGGATGATGCTTTTCTGGATCGGATGGACACTTATTTTTGCAGGGTCAGAAGGAATATTGAGGACATCAGGAAATGAACCTGTACAGTGGCATGACTATCTGTATTATTCAGCCTATGTGATCTTCACTCTGGGAAATGGAGAATTTTACCCTATAGGGGCTGTATGGCAGATCGTCACAAGCTTGGCGACTGGTTTCGGTATGATGTTTCTGACTCTTGGCACATCCTATATATTATCCATCATAGGAGCGGTAATCCGGAAACGTGCATTTGCGAGCAGCGTCTTCGGAATAGGTAAGAGTGCAGAAGAAATCATCATCAACGCCTGGGATGGTAATGATTTCTACAAGATGGATCTCTACCTTAATGATCTGTCTACAGAGCTGAGTATCCTTACCTATCAGCACAAAGCCTACCCGCTTTTGTTTTATTATCATACAAGCAGCAGAATACAGGCTTTGTCTGTGGCAGTGCAGATCATTGATGATGTTCTGTCCTTTTTCGATTATGGGCTGACGGATGAAGTCAAGATCAACATGCTTCTCGTAAGAAGCCTCAGATCATCCATCGACGAATATCTTGAAACGCTGGAAAAAATCTTTATCGAGTTTGAAGACAGAGCTCTATATCTACCCGATATCAACAACATCAGTTATGCAGGAATCCCTACAGTTGAAGAAGGTGAGTTCAGAAAGAAGATGGAGGAAATCGAGGGAAGGAGACAGATGCTTTATGGTCTAATGGTTGCAGACAACAGACGTAAAACTGATGGTAGTGCCCATCCTATGAATTAGAGAGGTATATATGGAGAATTTTGAAATACAGATTGCAGATCAGGACGATCTGGACGCTGTGCTGAGTATAAAAAAAGAAGCCCATTCTCTTTATGTGGAGAATAGACCGGATATCTACAGACACAGTGAAGTGATGTATACGGAAAGCTTTATACAGGGTTATTTTGATCATCATGACAAGATGGTGATTATCGCTAAAAATGAGAAAGAAGTTGCCGCATATTTTCTTGTACAGGTTATTGATGTGGAGCTGCCTATGATGTAGGAGAGAAAATATATCTATATCCATGATCTGGCTGTACTCTCCACGTATCGCCAGAATGGAATCGCAACGGGTATGCTCAGCTATGTTGCTGAATATGCACGTAAGATCGGAGCGACAAAAATAGAGCTCGCCGTTCATCTGTTCAATACTGATGCGATGAAGCTTTATGAGCAGAACGGATTCAGAGCCAGAGCCGTACGAATGGAGAGGGATGTCTAGTCATTATTTTCAGGCTCGCTATGGCTTTCCGGAAGTGCACTCATCATTGCGTACAGTTTTCGTGCTGTATTGATGTTTCGTATGGTCATCTTCTTATAGACAGGACTTCCCGCAAGTTTCATCAGTCCGCTCCTGGTCACCACTTTTTTATCCACTGACCAGATTACTGCGCCAGGAACGAAGATCACCTGGTCGATTCCATCCTTAATCACAAGGGAAGATCTGAGACTTTCAGTATTCAGTTCGTCCCAGAGAAAGAGGACATCACCTTTCATGTCTTTGTCGTTTCTCCAGTCATCTGGAAGCTGCGCCATGATCTTTCTGAAATCAGAGATGCTGACAACGAGCACATTTATATCAAGAGAGAATCGCTGCTTAATGACAGTTTCAAGAAGTGTGACTATCTCCGATTTTACGTGTTTCACGTCAGAGAAAATGATGTTTCCTGAGTTGATATAGGTCCTTACAGAAGTCAGGCCGATATCTTCAAAAGCTGACTTCAGTTCCTGCATGTTTATTTTGTTGTTGCCGCCCACATTGATTCCTCTTAGTAATGCCACATAGATCATACTTTTTCCTCCTTCTTGATTCTGAATCAAGTTTACCAGAAAACAAAGTACCTGCATAATCGAAAGTCTGATGTTGGCCAGTCAACATAATTACCGGTAGGATATTAAGGATCTTCTGCAAAGGACCGATTTTTGCAGAAGATCCTTTAATCAGCAGATCTTTATCAAACTTAAGATTTTCCTAAGAAAAACCTGTCTCTTTCAGGAGAATTATGCGATAAGATAAAGTATGGAATAACCATTGAAAGGATAGATGATATGAGTGTAAGAATTCTGGTTGTAGATGATGAGAAGCCCCTTGCCGATCTCATCGAAATCTATTTAGTGAATGAAGGCTATAGCGTAGCAAAGTTCTATCATGGGCAGGGGGCTCTTGAGGCAATTCAGGATGAAGAGATCACTCTGGCTATACTCGATGTCATGCTGCCGGATACGGACGGCTTCACCATCCTGAGAAAAATCAGGGAAAACCATCACTTTCCCGTAATCATGCTTACTGCTAAGGAAGAAGAAATGGATAAGATTACCGGACTTACCTTTGGAGCAGATGACTATATCACAAAACCGTTCAGACCCCTTGAGCTGATTGCACGGGTTAAAGCTCAGCTTCGGCGGTTTACGCTGTATAATTCACACAGCGGTGAAAAAGAGGAGAATATCATCTCTATCCGTGGACTTGTACTCAATTCGAAAACTCATGAATGCATGCTGAATGAAAAGCGTCTGAGCCTGACTCCTCTTGAGTTTTCCATTCTATTTTATCTTTCTGTTCATCGCGGTAAAGTCGTCAGTTCCGAAGAACTGTTTCAGGCGGTCTGGGGAGATGCCTATTTTGCAAGCAGCAGCAATACCATCATGGTACATATCCGGCATATCAGAGAGAAAATGAATGAAAACCGGGATCATCCGAAATACATCAGAACAGTCTGGGGAGTGGGGTATAAAATTGAAGAATAACAGTTTCAGAGTTCTGAGAAATCTGGCCATCGGTATCCTTTTTGGCTTTATTCTGTTCTGGATCATGGATTATGGCTTTAACGGCTCCATCAAAGAATGGTTCTATGAGAAATTTCTGATCGAACCATTCAAACCCAATGAAGGGAAGCTTGGTATTCTCTATCTTACATGGTCGGAAATCAGGACCTTTTTCGTGTACAGCTTTGGAGGACTTTTCCTCTTAACCATGCTGATTTTTATGACTGCGCTCGGTATCCAGGGAAAGGCACAGAGAAAAAACGAGAGAGCAAGAATGATCGGCATTCTTGATGCCATTACAGGAGATAAGGAAATGATCCCTCTTCCTAATGGATATAGTGAGATAGAAACAAAAATGATCAGAATCCGGGATGATATAGAAAGGCAGAGACAGCTTGCCGAAACTGAAATGCAGAGAAAGAGCGATCTCATCACGTATCTGGCACATGATCTTAAGACACCTCTGGCATCGGTTATCGGATACTGCAGCCTGTTAGATGAAGCAAACGATATGCCTGAGCAGCAGAAGAGAAAATATGTGCGCATTGCACTGGAGAAAGCATACCGTCTGGAGGAACTCATCAATGAGTTCTTCGAAATCACCCGGTTCAATCTTCATACTATTGTAATCAGCACAGAGAAAATCAGACTTTCCTATATGCTGGAACAGATGGCCGACGAATTTTATCCGATCGTAGCGCCCATGAATAAGAAAATCACCCTCGATGTTTCCGAGCAGCTTGTTCTGTCTGGTGACAGCGACAAACTTGCTAGGGTATTCAATAATATCCTGAAAAATGCCGTTTCATACAGTGATGCGAATACAGCGATCGTTGTAGCAGCAGAAAAAACTGATGATGAGATCCACATCACCTTTACAAATAAGGGAAATCCCATTCCTTCTCATAAACTGAAGACCATCTTCGAGAAATTCTATCGGCTGGATACGTCCCGGTCGACTCGTACCGGTGGTAGCGGACTGGGTCTTGCCATAGCGAAAGAAATCGTTACGGCTCATGGTGGTGACATCGAAGTTCAAAGCAGTGAGGAAAAGACTGTATTTACAGTGAAGCTGCCATCATAAGGAAAAATTAAGGAATCCATAACGTATCCATAAGTCGGAATTCGTTTTATACTCCATCTTCTGATGTTTAATTTAGTTATCAAGGAAAAAGGAGTAAAGAGAGATGAGTAAGAAATACGACAGAAGGAAAAATAGAAAAGGGAAAAAGAAGGCAGCTTTAGCGATAGGGGTTCTTGCGCTTCTGCTGATTCTCTTCAGTACAGCTGAAACTGTAGGGATTGATTTTACGCTCAGTGACTATATTGCGCAGAAAGAACCGGCTATGCGTGATGAACGGATCGAAAGTGATTTATCTTCGCTTCATGTCGACAGTACAAATGCACTGCTCATCAGACTGGAGGATGATCAGATACTTCTAAGTAAAAACAGTGATGTCAGAACCTATCCCGCATCACTGACGAAAATGATGACGGCTCTTGTCGTCATAGAACGAGCAGGAAATCTTAATGAGGAAATTGTTCTTGATCAGAGCATATTTGATCAGCTCATATCAGAAAATGCCTCTATGGCAGGATTCAGGTCAGGAGAAAAGATAACGATCAGGGATCTTCTTTATGGTGTGCTTCTGCCAAGCGGTGCTGAGGCATGTCTTGGGCTTGCTGAATATCTTGCGGGCAGTGAAGCAGAGTTCGTTGAACTGATGAATGAGAAAGCGGATTTTCTTGGCATGGAGAATACAAACTTCATGAACACAACAGGGTTGCATCATCCGGAACATTTTACAACCGCGGAGGATATGGCAAAGCTTCTAAGCTATGCGCTGAAAAACAGAACCTTCGAGAATATACTCACAGCTAAGGAATATACAGTACGGGAGAATCAGGCTGATTCTAAGGGTCATACGCTCAACAGTACACTTTTCATGAAACTGGAATCCTACAACAGAAAAAGGCTGAATGGGGAAATCTTAGGCGGTAAAACCGGATACACCGGTGAAGCAGGACTTTGCCTTGCAAGTTTCGCGAGAATAGGGGGTCAGAAGTATATGCTCATCACCATGGGAGCATCTGGAAACCTTAATACCGAGCAGTTTAACATTACGGATGCGATCGAAGTCTACAGCAGAATCAGCTGAAAAAGGTTCTATCACTACATAATGAGGAGAGAAGGAAAATGGACGGATTAGATCAGGATATCAGCGAATATCAGTGTCAGCTGAAAAAAGGACAGATTCAGAAAGCCTACAAAGGGATCATGAAGTACATGACTTCATTAAGATCAGCTCTTCAGATGAATCATCCGGATTACTTGACCAGCTCTTTGTACTTCGGGTATATGGATATGAGCTATTTTTCCTTTACGCCTTCGTCTCTGAAGGACAGGAAGCTGAAGATCGCAATCGTCTATCTTCATGAGGAGAACCGATTTGAAGTCTGGCTGAGCGCTGTGAACAGATCGGTTCAGAAGAAGACGGCGGATTTTCTAAGACGAAGAGACACAAGTGACTATAAGGTTTCGGTAATCTCGAAAGGTGTCGATTCAGTCATCGAGAAGATCATTATGGAGAATCCTTCTTTTGAGGATTCTGATAAGCTCGGGAATGAAATCGAGAAAAAAGTGCTCAGCTTCATCTCTGATATGGAAAAAATGACACAGGAAATCAGGTAAGAAGAAAAGGAGATAAGGGATAGAGGCAGTCTGTGCGTTTGCACCGGCTGCTTATTCCTTTATCTCCTTAAACAGTTCATAGGCTTTTTTTCTGGCTTCCACGAGTACCAGTTCCCCAAGCTCGGTGATTCTGTAATATTTACGGATCTTTCCATCCACAACGATATCTTCCTTCTGAAGAAGACCATTTGATTCCATGCTGTGAAGCAGAGGATATAGTGTCCCGGGACTCATTTCATAACCGTGAGCGTGAAGCTCCTCAATCATCCATGCGCCATAAACTGGCTCATGTCTTGCATGATGTAGAATATGGATCTGAATGAACCCAAGAAGAAATTTTCTCATAACTTTCTGTTGCATAACACATCACCTTTATACTATAATTATCAATAACGAAACCCGATATCGGATTTTGATAATATTGTACCACCAACGCTTTTCGAATACAAGATACAAAATAATGCAAGAGGATACAGTTAAAGATCATGTTAAATATGTGGAGGTAAATTATGAATGATGAAATAAATATCAGGGATAAAAGTGTAAGCAGCCGCACTTTTCTGAAAGACGTATTCATATGCTCTCTTGGAGCATATGGTGGGCCAGAAGCACATTATGGCGTGTTTACGGATCAGCTGGTCATTAAGAAGAAATATATTACGGAAGAAGAGCTCATTGAACTTATTGCACTGACAGGAATTCTTCCGGGTCCAAGCAGCACACAGACAATTGTTGCCGTAGGGTATAAAATGGGCGGAAGAAAGCTTGCATTACTCACAATGCTTGTCTGGGCGCTTCCGGTGCTAATCCTTATGACGCTTTTGTCCTTTCTCAGTCAGTTCTTAGGTGCCATGAATCTTTCTCAGGAGGGTTTCAGATATATCGGACCTATGGCAGTCGCCTTTATCGTTATGGCCGCATACAGAATAGGACGAAAAGTCGTTTCGGATAAAATGACACTCCTTTTGCTTCTGTTCGGTGCACTGACAACTTACTTCATAAGGGAAGCTTGGATTTATCCCCTCGTTCTTCTTATTGGGGGTATTGTCAGTATTCTTGCTTCAAAGGAGAAAGATCTCTGGAATCGTGTAAAGATCAGCCCGCCATGGAAATACCTTATCGCATTCGCCTTTTTCGCTGTAGGAAGTCTTGTTCTGAGCCTTATGTTTAATAACAGGATCATTGATATCTTTGAAAGTTTCTACAGATATGGATACCTTGTCATCGGTGGCGGACAGGTCGTTGTTCCCCTCATGTACAGCGAGATGGTGGAGATCAGCCAGTATATGACAAGTCAGGAGTTTCTGACAGGATTCGGACTTGTTCAGGGGCTTCCTGGGCCGATGTTCAGCTTCAGTGCATATGCAGGCGGTATGGCTGCAAGGGGAGGGAGCGTTCTTACACAGGTTCTTGGTGCTACAGCTGGTGCTGTGGGGATATTTCTGCCTGGGCTTCTTCTCATCTACTTTGTGTACCCGGTCTGGGAAAAGCTGAAGAAGATCAAAGGCATCAAAACATCACTTAAGGGAATCACTGCTGTAGCAGCAGGTCTTATTGCAGCAGCAGCTGTTCTGCTTATGCAGAAAAGCGGATTCCATATCGACAATTTTGTGATTATGCTCATTACCCTTGCACTTCTGTTCACGAAGAAAATTCCCGCACCGCTTATCGTGCTTGGTGTTCTGCTTTCAGGATTCCTTCTGTAAGAGGTAACGCCTGGTCTTAATAACGGAAGTGACATTTTTCAGACTGACTCGAATCGAGTCAGTCTGATGTTTCGTCCGGTAGAAAAACAGATTAAACAGAGGTATGACTGACTAGGAGGAGAATAAAAATGTGGTATGATTGATTAAAATATGTGCTCACAGACCTTATTTATGAGGCGCGAGCATAAAGAGGAAGGCGATAAATATGAATGAAGTGGAGATTTACATCAGCAGTTTTCCTGTAGAGGTAAAAGAAAGACTTGAGGCGATCAGAAAGATAATACAGGAAAAAGCACCGGAGGCGACCGAAAGAATCTGTATGAGCATGCCGACTTATGATTTTAAGGGTAAATGGCTTGTTCATTTTGCCGGCTATGACAGGCATATAGGGTTTTATCCCCAGCCTGAAGGAATCACAGAGTTCAAGGAGGAACTTGAAGGTTACAAGACATCCAAGGGGACCATACAGTTCCCTCATAATAAGGAACTACCATTAGCGCTCATCGAAAGAATCGTCGAATACAGGGTGAAAAATCAGTAATCCGACAAATCCTGATCACGTAAAGTCGGATAGGGCAAATCCATTCCTGATATATTGTATTCAAGGAGGTCAGACATGGACACACTTAATGCTTACAACAACGCTCTATCATACATAGAAGAACATCTGGAAGATGAGATCGAAATTGAAGCAGCAGCAAAAATCGCGTACTGTTCCGAATATCATTTCAGAAGAATGTTCAGTTATCTTTCAGGAATCAGTCTCACGGAATACATCAGAAGAAGGAAACTGACCAAGGCTGCTGAAGATCTCAGGGAAACCGATACAAAGGTGATCGATATCGCAGTGAAATACGGATACGACTCACCTGATGCGTTTTCGAGAGCTTTCCAGGCTCTACATGGTATACTGCCGTCACAGGCAGGAGAAAGCGGTGTAAGACTTAAAGCGTTTCCGAAGATGACCTTCAATCTTACCATAAGAGGAGTGGAAGAAATGAACTATAAGATTGTAGAAAAAGAAGGTTTCAGAATTGCTGGAATCAGAAAAAGAGTTGCCATACAGTTTCACGGCGTTAATGAGGAAATATCCGAAATGTATAAGAAGCTGACTCCAGATCTGATCGGAAGACTCAAGGCATTGTCAGATCAGGAACCTCATGGCATCATCAGCGCCTCGATTAACTTTTCAGAAGGAAGAATGGAAGAAAAGGGTGAGCTGGACCACTATATCGGTGTAGCGACATCCCTTGAAGTACCTTCTGATCTGGAGGTGCTGGAGGTGAAAAAGGGAACCTTTGCAGTGTTCGAATCAGTGGGTCCATTTCCTGAGACGCTGCAGGACATCTGGGGAAGAATCTATTCAGAATGGTTCCCGGCCTCAGGTTACGAATCTGTCGAAGGACCTGAGATCCTCTGGCATGAAAGTCCGGATACCAGCAAGTCAGATTATCGCAGTGAAATATGGATACCGGTAAAGGTGAAATAGAAAAGACATTCAGTAAGAGGTGCTTAACAAAAAGCCCTCTTACTGTTATAATGCAATTAATATCAATAATATATTAATTGTAAAGTGAGGTCCTTATGAAAAATTTTTTCTCCGCACTCTTCCTTTCTTTTTTCGTATTTGTCCTTTCCCTGATCGTTTTCGGAGAATATGGTGCAATTCTTTTTGCTTTTATAGCCCTAGCTGGCCTGATCTCTCTCCTTCTCAGTCAGGATGCAAGAATTGAGGAGATGGAAAAAATACTGGGATTAAGAGAGGAGAAAGAGAAACAGGGAATACCCGCTTCTACAGGGATAGAAGATGAGACTGAGGACCATAAGAATGAATAATCAGAGTGCGGATCATCGTACGGATATAATATTTGAGTTTGATGCAGTGATCATAAAAGTTCCGGATATGGATGCTGCCTACATTGAATTTCCTTATGATGTAAAAAGTCTGTTCAGTAAAGGCAGGGTGAAGGTTCATGCCACGTTTGATGGAGAACCTTATGACGGAAGTCTTGTCAGAATGAAAACACCGGGACATATCATCGGAATCAGAAAAGACATACGGGCAAAGATCAGAAAGCAGCCAGGAGATGTCATACATGTTACCATCAGAGAACGTAATGACTAAATCAGAGGCCGGGCAATAACCAGGCCTCTGATTAGCCTCATCAATTATTTGAATATTACGAACACTATAGGTATAATGAAAAAAACTGAGATACTGAAGGAGAACAACAGATGGCAAATACAAAGAGACTGTCAGACGAAGACAGAGAAAATCTGCTCAGCACACTCAAGATGAGATTCGAAGAGAACATACATAGACATGAAGGGATAAACTGGGATCATGTGCAGAAGAAAATCGTGGACAATGACGAATATCTAAACGCTCTATACGAAATGGAAAAGTCAGGTGGTGAGCCTGATATTGTAAAGATTGATGGAAAGAGCGGTATATACTGTTTCATCGACTGCGCACAAGAAACGCCTGAAGAACGCAGAAACCTCTGTTATGATGATGAGGCGCTGAAGTCAAGAAAAAAGAACAAGCCTGAAGGCAGCGCACAAGGTAGAGCATCGGAAATAGGCATCAGACTTTTAACGGAAGAGGAGTACCGTAAGCTTCAGACTTTTGAGAAAGTGGATACGAAGACTTCATCATGGATAGATACCCCGGAGTCCATCCGCAGACTTGGAGGTGCCCTCTTCGGCGACCGACGTTACGGCGCAGTGTTCATCTATCACAATGGCGCAGAATCCTATTATGGTGCGAGAGGATACAGAGGAATACTGGAAATCAGATAAAAACGAAGCGCTCCGAGGAGTGCTTCGTTTTTTACGTAGAATAAGCGGTTTGTGACTGGTGAGAGATATTCATCAGGTATTTGACAGATTTTTGTGTGTGTTTATTTTCTTAGTTGATAAATATTTATTGATAATCGATAAAAATGATGATATGATATAAAAAAACGCAAAGTGAGTGAGAAAATGAAGAAATTAAGTGTTCTGTTTCTGAAATTATCCATCTTCGTACTGATGATACCTGTTATCGGATTTGGCCTATATGGTCTATTCTGGCTTTCACGAAATCCGGTCAATCCGAGATATGACCAGATGATCTACCCGGTCCTGGCAGGGATTTATCTTGCCTCTATTCCATGGCTCTTTAAAGGAGTTCTGTTATATCAGCTCGTCAGTCATGTAGGGAATGACAGTTTAACGATGAAGATAAAAGAGAGCATACTAAAGAAGCTCAGAACAGCGGCAGTCACATCAGGAATCATCTTTACACTGATGCTTCCTTTCATATTTATGATCGCACAGGAAGATGATGCACCAGGGCTGATCATCATGGCTGGTGTTCCTATACTGATTTCCATGATATCTGCTGCCATTTTCACGCTTTTTCAGGGTGAAGCCGCATGAAGATGTCAGCGAATGAAACTGATGAAAGAACAGACAAGCAATCAGTCAGGGAAGCCGGAATACTATGTAGTCAGCAGAGTATAACAAGACTATGGAGTTTTTATTTTCTTAAATTCGCAATAACTGCATTCCTTCTCACCTTCTTCGTTGCAGGTGCAATGATACTATATGATCTCATCATAAATCCTCCCGAAGATCAGAATGCCAGGCTGATCTATACGGTTATGGCTGGAATCTTTATTTCGTTCATTCCGCTTACCTATACAGGTATAGAATATATCAGGCTTCTGAATCATATCCAATCCGGAAAGGATATCTTTCAAAGGAAAAGGAGGATTCTGAAGAGCCTTATGATTGCTGGAGGATGTTTCGGACTGATCTATGTGATGCTTATCCCGATCATGTATAAGATCGGTGAAATAAGTGATACACCAGAGCTGATTCTCTTTAGTGCATTCCCTGTATTTTTGACCTTGATATACTTGGCTGTTCTGGCATTGTTTCGGAATAATTCATCTATCCTATAGCAGAATCTGATGTCCACTCAGCAGAGATTCAGTCAGTATAAGAGAGCCGATACATCTAAGTGGAGGCTTCATTTTTTTGCAATTAAATACCCTGACTGTGATAGAATGGAAATGGAAAAGATACGCAGGGAAAAATGAGTCATCTTAACTCCCGCGGATCATATATTATGGAGGGGAAATATGAAATTTATATGGAGCACACTAAAAGTCGGAAACATGAATGAATCCATTGTCTTTTATGAAAATATTCTGGGACTCAAAACCGTTCAGAGGTTTCAGGCAGGTCCTGATATGGAAATCGCATTTCTTGGAGAAGGGGAAACGCAGATAGAACTGATTCAGGAAAAGAACAGAGAAAAAGTGGAGATCGGCCATGACATATCCTGGGGATTTCAGGTGGATTCACTGAAAGTGATGATGGACGTACTTGAAGAGAACGGCATCAGTGTTCATTCAGGACCATTTATGCCAAATCCGTTCACAAGGTTTATCTATATTCTTGATCCCGATGGAATGAAGATTCAGCTGGTGGAAAAGAATAATCCTAAGGAGAATGTATAGCATGAATAAACTGAAGGAACTTGATACCCGGCAATATCTAATTGTGGTGCTGATCACCTATCTGTCTACTTTCGTTCTGCTTGGTTCACTTGGAGTCAGAGCGTATCTGATTGAAACCTATTCGAAATTTGTGGAATTTATTGTCTTTCTGATCATCTATGTCATTGTGTTCATCGGATTCGCCTATATCATCGACTGGGTGTGGAAAGCACTCAAAATCGAAAAAAAGAAATAATGAATCCAATGATTACCTTATAAATCAAAGGGACAGGAGCTGCATCGATAAATGCAGCTCCTGTCCCTTAATTTCATGCTGATTCTATTACTTTTATGACCTTAAAGTTCGACTTCATGACGAGGATGTTCTTCTACAAGAGCAATGGCCTGTACAAGTTCCCTGATGATATCTGACTGAAACTGAAGATCGAGTTCCTTCAGTTTGGTGTATACCATGCCTTTGTCTGACATGATGTACATGGGTTTAAGGTTATTCAGGGCGAGTGCCTGAATATCATTCTGACATTTTTCACAATTTTTGACATGTAAAGTATCCTTGATCAGTGAAGGTAAATGATTTTCGATCAGTACTTCCATATGGTTTTTCAGCATTATTTTTCCTCTCTTCCCAATCAGTTTCGTAACAGGCAGAACCGATTACTATAGTCTGATATATCTTAAACACAATATAACACTCTTAATATATTATCACAAGAAAAATGTAATGGATATTTCAGACAATATATCGTTTCAGTCTAGCGAATCGATAAATTGTGAATCTATAATCTGTCGGTTGAATATATTATAAAAGGTATTAAATTATTGTTAATGAAACCGATATGGATTAGGAAAGAATGATTGACTCAATTTACATGAATGAAATGAATTTGACAGAAGCAAAAGGAATAACTTGAATTGTGTTTACAGACGACAGCTGCACAGTATTCAACAGTTGAGGAGAAAAAACATGCACCGTAACGAAGACATCGGTTTTATCATCAAACTCATTGGTGATGCCATTGAAACTAAAGCAAATCAGAAATTGAAACATTATGATATGACACTTTCCCAAGGAAGAGTATTGTCCTATCTGCATCACAGAAAAGGCGTAAAAACTTCCCAGAGAGATATGGAGGAGTACTTTCAGGTTACGCATCCTACCATTATCGGTATCCTGAAAAGGCTTGAATCAAAAGGTCTAATCACCAGTGAATATGATACTGTGGACAAACGGATCAAGAATGTCTATCTGACAGATGACCATGAGTCTAAGTCCATCAAAGCATCGAAATTTCAGGTGGAGATGGAAGAAACCCTTGTAAGGGGGTTCTCTATGGAGCAGATCAGTGAACTTAAAGATGCACTGTTTACTCTCTACAGAAACATAGAAAACGAGATATAAGCCTTAAAAAACAGCATGCAGTTTCCGATCCGATACAGCGGAGAAGAAACTGCATTTAATCTGCAGAAAAATGAAATTCGATAAGATGTAACAGGAAGATCAGGTTGAGATTCCTCCTGGTCATTTGAAATTAAACCGCATACATGTTAAAGTGTGGCATAAAGCTATGAGGAGATAACGAATGAAAGATATTATACTGCTCCTGGTCCTGCAACTGGTTTATGTGCCCATGCTCGCGCTGAGGACAATCAGCATGGTCAAAAAACTGACTCTTCTTACTGCTGTATTCGGATTCCTGGAGAGCATCATCTATGTCTTCGGACTGGCGATTGTACTGACCGGTGAACAGAGCCTCGTTCAGATGCTGGTCTATGCTCTGGGTTTCTCTTTGGGTCTGATTGTCGGTATCCATATCGAAAACAAAATCGCAATCGGATATACATCCATTCTGGTCAACATCAAAGAGATGAATCATAAACTCATCAGTACAGTGAGAGAAAGCGGATTCGGAGTCACTGTATTTCAGGGAGAGGGGAAAGACAGTCCAAGATACCGTCTGGATATCCTGACGAAAAGATCACGGGAGAATGAACTGCTTCAGCTGATCGAGGAATATGAACCCAATGCTTTCATCCTTTCCTATGAGCCGACAAGGTTTAAGGGAGGATTCATGGAAATCATGATGAAGAAACAGAACAGAAAAAGACTGGATAGGAATGATGCTGAAGTTCTGCATGAAAGTGACGAGGAAGCATCATGGCTTCAGAAAGAAAAGGAAAAGATTGTTCAGGAAGTCAGAGAGCTCAGAAATAGTGATCAATCCATACTGCCTTAAACAGCAAGCTATGCCACTGGAGTTTCCCCTTAAGGAAGCTTTAGTGGTTTTTTATACGTATTAATGTTTAAATTAATCTATACAGGTAAATGTGATGATTATACATCATGTTGCAGAAAGAGAGGAGTAGATGTAAATGATCAGAGATCTTATGGGAAGCATCAGAAACATGAAAGAAAACTATAAACTGTATCTTAACTTCGGACTCTTCTATTTTCTCCTGGCAAGCATCATTTTCGTGCCGCTTTTATCCTACTTCCTCAATCGTGTTCTCCTTTCCGTTGAGGGCGGCGTACTGCTCAATCTGGATGTATTCAAAATCGTTCTGACCCGAAGAGGTCTCTTCAGTGTTCTGGGGATGCTGGTTCTTTTTATCTTTTCGCTGTTTGTCCTTCTCGGGACTTATCTGATCATTGCCCAGAAAAAGCTCTTTCAGGAAGACATCATGGTCAGTGAAGCGATGCTCACAGCCATAAGAGCGATTCCGAGACTGATCGGGTTTGAGTTTCTCTATCTACTTCTCTTCATTATCCTTTTGCTTCCGCTGGTTGAGCTTCAGACGAATCCGCTCGTAAGAAGATTCATCGAAGTTCCTTCGTCACTCATAGAGAACATAAGGAAAGTGAGGTTCGGTATCTTCATCTATGGAATGCTCATGGCGACCGTCATGTATTTTTTCATCCGCTGGATATTTGCCTTCCATGAGGTGTTTCTCGAAAAGAAATCCATGAGGAAGGCGCTTAAGATGAGCACTGAACTGACCAGAGGAATGAGAGTCAGCATCCTTTTAAAACTGCTCATGGTTAATATATTCCTTCTTGGTCTTTTTGTGCTGATGGTCTATCTTTTCAGTCAGATTCCTCTTCTTCTCGAAATTGCGGTAAGCCGCATGGTTCGTCAGTACTTAATTACTTTTGCGGCTACTGCTCTTTTTCTCTATATGATGATTCTTCTGCCGGTGAATCTTTCCTATCTCACAAAAATCTTTTATGAGATTAAGAGGAAAAGGGACATGCCTTCGACCGGTTCCATAAAAACGGTTAAATGGAAATGGCTGATGAGGAAAGAAACCGATATGAAAGAAAAGATATCCAATAAAAGACCGGTTCTAATAGTTTATGTCGCTGCGAGTATAGTGATTGCCTTCAGTCTTTCAAACAGGGTGAATGAAGAGTTCCTTTATGCAGGCAGAAATATCGTCGTTGCCGCACATCGGGGCGATGCACTCAGCGCCCCGGAAAACTCGCTTAGCGCCATTGACTATGCATTAAACAGTGGAGCAGCCATGATTGAAATGGATATCCAGATGACTAAGGATGGAATACTAGTCCTTCATCATGATACATCTCTGATCAGAATGGCAGGTGTACCTCATCCTGTCTCCTACTATAACTATGATGAACTGATGCAACTTGAAATTGGCAGTTCCTTTGATGAGAAGTTTTCAGGCGAAAAGATTCCCACTCTGGCAGAAGCTCTGCGCGCAGTAAGAGGTAGGGGTGAAGTGCTTCTTGATGTCAAGGCGGGTGATAACCGTGAAGAAACCGCTCGGAAAATTCTCCTGGAACTGGAAGAAAATGGCATGAAGGAATGGGCTTATATCCAGTCTTTCGACTATCTTCTGCTGAAAGAGCTTCGAAGACAGGACAGTGAAATCAGGCTGGGACAGATCATGTATACCGCCTTCGGAAGGCTTGAAAGTCTGGATGTTGATTTCTATACCGTTCAGATCAATATGCTGACAAAGAGTCTCCTAAGACGTGCCCATGATGCGGGGAGGGCAGTGTTTGTATGGGTAGTGAAGGATGAAGAGCAGTTAAAGACAGTTCTTCAGTATGATATCGAAGGAATCATAACCAGTGATACGCTCATGGTAAGAGAAATGCTGGGAACAATTACGATGGAGGAAACAGAAGAAGCCGCCAAAAATCCGGCAGAGCCCTAGAGTAAAGGATAAGGATGTGAGGATATGAATGAAAAGAATGAAGATCATAGAAAATTGCTGAACCAGGTACCGAAAGTGAAACTGGGATTTCTACCGACGCCCCTTCATCATCTTACGAGGCTCTCAAAACACCTGGGTGTCGACATCTACATTAAAAGAGATGATTATGCGGGAATCAGTCAGTTCGGTGGAAACAAGATCCGCAAACTGGAGTATCTGCTGGCCGAGGCAGAGGATGTGCATGCAGATACAGTAGTAACCTATGGTGCTAGTCAGTCGAATCATGCGATGCAGACAGCTGCGACTTGTAGAAGGCTGGGCATAACGCCGATCCTTTATCTTGTGAACCTTATGGATAGTAGAGAAGAGCCTATGGGCAATATGGTTCTCAATGATATTCTCGGTGCAGAAGTTCATATGGAACAGGCCGCGGGAGAAAGCTTTGCCGAAGCTTTGAAGCGATGCAGCAAAACTGCGAAGCTGAAAATGCAGAAACTAAGGGATAAAGGGAACATCTGTTATGAGATTCCTATGGGTGGTGCAAGTGCCACGGGAACACTCGGATTTATAGAAGCCTTTCTGGAAATGAATGAGCAGCTTGACCAGATGAATCTACATATGGATCATCTTTATCATGCATCTGGTTCAGGAGGGACCCTTGCCGGACTAGCTGCAGGAAAGATTCTGTCAGATTCCCATATGATAATCCATGGGGTCAGTGTGGGGATCAGTCATGACAGATACAAGGAAGATGTGGCAGAGCTCGGAAATAAAGCTTTAAAGAAAATTGGAACTTTCGGGAAAATCACAGTGGAGGACTTTGAGTTTCATAGAGAATATGCGGGTCCCGGCTATGAGATTCCAGGCAGTGATTCTATAGAAGCGATGAAACTGCTCGCTTTGACCGAAGGGATATTCCTTGATCCTGTATATACGTCCAAGGCGTTCGCCTGTATGCTCGCTCATATCAGGCAGGGAGAAATCGAGAAAGGAAGCAGCGTCCTCTTCTGGCATACGGGTGGCATTTCGGCGCTTTTTGCAGGAAAGGAAATTCTCGGCATATGAGGTGAATCAGGATAGAAACATCCACAGGATGATCTCATGAAAAGTTCATAGTGTATTAAAATAAATGGTGCTTCTTCTATGATAGAATAGACCAACTGAAGGAGAAATCGTCGCTTAACTCTCCAACCTCTTATCGGAAGACGTGTCTTGAGGTACCTGATATCTACGGACAGATATCAGGGTATAACGACGGAAACCATGAGGGGGAGAAGTGTTTCCTATAAATTGGAGAGTAGCGTAAATTATCCTATATCATAGATTTCACCTTTGCAGGGAGATAGAAAATTCATCAGGAGGATATTATGCTTTTTGTAATTGATATGCAGAATGATTTTATTCATGAAGAAAAAGGTCTTATGCCGGTAAAAAGCGGCACAGACATTATTTCAGGCATACTCTCTAAAATCAGAGAGTATGAGGGTAATGGAGATCTCATTTTTTACACATTGAATTTCCATGGAGATTTATCTGAAGATCAGAGAAGTGAAGAGGAAAAGGTATGGGGGCATGATCTTTACGGTCCGCTGAAAGAAGCGCTGAGCCCTCACCAGCAGATATCCAAAGATTACTACGCTGTTAGACCTTCAATTATTGAAGGAATCATGAAGCGTTATGAAAATATTGACCAGTATACCGAAAGAATTGAAATTGTAGGTGTGGAAACACATGTCTGCGTCCTGTCCAATTCTGTGGTTCTTGGAAATCTTTTGCCCGAGTCAAAGATCATCATCGATGCAAGCCTATGCATATCCGGAAACAGGGAGCTGCATGAAAAAGCGCTGGATATTATGGAAGGACTCGATATGAAGATCGTCAATCGAAAGTGAAAGTTTAGTTCTGAATAAACGCCAACAAAATGAATGTCTGTTTATAAATGAAAATAAAAAGTGCTGAGGAATTTTGCTTCTTCAGCACTTTTTTGCCTTGCCTTGATGGGAGAGGAGGTTAAAGCCCGGATCAGATCATCGTTAGGGTGAATGAAGGGGTTGACTGTCCCGCCATCGTGTTCCGGACCAAAGAGAAAGCTCGTAGTTTATTTAAGGAGATTGATCATCCTTGAACACCACGAGCAGTGATTTATGCAGCTTTCATTCCGGACTTTTTAGTATACAGTCTCTTCCTTATTCCTGTGATATATCCATAAAGCAGTATACCTGTAAGGGCGCCGCTCATATCAATGAGCACATCCCGTAGCTCTCCGCTTCTTCCGGGAATGAAAGTCTGATGGTACTCATCGCTTGCGGCATAGAGACTACAGATGATAAGAGCCCATAACCATTCTTTGGGATTTTTGGGCTCCGTAGCACGAATACTCAGCAGACCAAGGATGAGATAGGCACTGAAGTGTGCACCTTTTCTGATCATAGTGTGCAGCATTTTGGGATTGATGTAGAGACCCTTAAACAATCCGGATAACACATCGATCACAGTCGTCATCAGTCCGCCGCTGAGCTGACTGGAACGTGAGGCATCCTGATGGGAAAGGATGAAGATCAGGCTCATCCAAAGGAAGACCGGAATCCATCTATAGCTTTTTCTCATGTTTTTCATGTCTTCTTACCTTTCCTTTATCTAAGTTTTCAGATGAAATTAATATGGGGAATGAATCATTCTGTAGTACTTCGATTTAAACCCCAGTTTTTCGTAGAGATGTTTTGCTCTTTTGTTTTTGATGTCCACATGAAGAGAGAGGTTTCCCTTTGAAAGTTCGAGCATCTCTGATATGAGTGCGGTCGCGATTCCTCTGCCCTTGTTTCCCTCTTTGGTGGCGATGTATCCCAGATGGTAGGTGGGAATGAAATTTTCAAATCCTGTATTGACGACCAGGGAGATTCCCTGAGGGACTCCGTTTCGGTGGGCGAGGAGAATGAAACCCCCTTTTGAAGCATGCTCAACGGCATCCATGGTTTCAATAATCGGATCCTTATAATCCTGAAGCCACTCTTCGATGAAAGCAGCCAGTTCTTCTTTCGTGTACTTGCAGAAATCAGTGATTCTCTCGATGATGAGATCGCTGCGTCCGTCATTCAGTATGATGACATGTCTGCCTCTTTCCAGTTCACCACTTTTTGCCATCTGGTAAAACCCGGCAAACGCATATCCTTCTTCGGCAGAAAGTATGAGGTTTTCCTGCTTCTTTAAAAGCTGTACACTTTCCTTGAGAAGGGCCTCGTCTATAGAGAGAAGATGACCTTGGGTATCACCGATGGCGTGCAGTGTTTCTTCGAGAAGAAAACTGTCTCCTGTGAAGAGATCTCTCGTATATTTATTGACCTTGATCTTATAGTTTTCAAGATCTGGAAGGGAATGAGTTCGCCTGTAGTCGTCGAATATATAGTTTCCCTTGGGGATGGTGCAGGAAAAGATTTTCGGCATGCTTTTCAGATCACCACTCACCCATTTGTCCATAAATCCGTTATGAAGAGCTGAAACGGTATATCCATAGCTGAGCTGAGTAAAAACGGTTGATATTTCTTCTCCCAGACGATCTACAATTTCTTCACCGATCTTCTGAAGGGAGATCAGACTTAAGTTTCTATTATGATAGCCGTTACTGGCGTTATATACCCCGTGCTTTTTTGCATAATCTTCAAGTGACTGTGCTTTTTCACTCTTCTTTTCAGGGAAAGAAATGAGATGCTCATCATTAAAAGAAGTTTCCTTCCAGTGTTCTCCTTTAAAGACTGGTATAACGACTTTAAGATTCGTGCGGCCAGCATAGCAGAGTACAGCTTGGATATAATCATAGGCACCATCAAGAAGAAGTTCCTTTCCTCCTTTAGCCAGACAGTCCCTTACCATGACTTCAGCTATTCGGTCGTACTTATGATGAGAAGGGTTAGCGCCTTCCAGTTTTAAATAGATTTCACCCACATTCAAGATCTTTTCCAGGTTTTTTGCCTGCATGAGCGGTGTTTTTCCGGAAGTGTTCATTTTCATCACTCCTTTTGTTTCTGACATTTGAAGCAGTATACGTGTAAATGATCATGATGTTCTACACACTTTATAGGTTAACATACCTGAAAAGATGAAGCCACCTATCAGTTTATTAAAAGAAGATGACAGAGAATGATTACTTCCGCTTCTTTAATTTACGGCATTGTTGTATAATAGCCAAGTGTGAAAGATTGATAGTATTGAAATACATTTTTCCAGCTTTGAGATTTAAAAAACAGATGAATCGTGATAAGCATTCATATGGTAAGAATTAGACCTGTATAGGATATGCCTTCAAGAAAATTTTAGCGCATGTGACGCAGAAGGCTTTAACAAATTACTGTTGTGACCGATATAGACAACAGGTATCATACGGCTTACCGTCAAAATACATCGGTTAAGACCAACTGGAGTTAATAGTGAAGAAGAGAATCAAATCGAAGACCATCGAGCTTAAGTATTTTATCATCCCTTTCCTTTTGATAATACTGGCTTATTCGTACCTGATTTACGGTACGATGGTCAGCTGGATAAAAAATAATTATGATTTCATCAGAGCAGATGCAATAAATGTCGCAAGAGTGTATTCGCATAATTTGAATAAATCGACAAAAGCGAAAGAGCTTCTTTACGATCTGATCGATGAGAGGCTTCTTATGGCGAGCAGTGCCTTGTCACAACGGACAGAAGGGCACAGCAATGAACTTCTTGGGCTTCTAGCCCGTGAACTTAATGTGGATGTCATTTATTCCTATGACAGTAATGGGGTCATCCAGTATGACAGCAGCAATGAATATATCGGCTGGAAAGCGCCTGAAGGGCATCCTGTCTATGCATTTCTTCATAGTGGTGAAAAGTATCACGTTGAGGAAGTCAGAAAAGATTCGGAAAGTGAGAGGTTCTACAAGTACAGCTATACCAGACTCAGTGACGGAAGATTTTTTCAGGTGGGTGTATCCGCTGAGAATATTCAGGGTTTTCTGAAGGATTTTGAAATGGAGCAGCTGCTCTCTGACATCGGGAAAAGCTACACGGTAGACTTTGCCCACTTTATCGGAACAGATAACGTCATAAAGGAGTCGACGATTGAAAGCTTCAAGGGCGTAGTCATTGAAGACAAGGATCTGCTGCAGGCAATCTACCTCGATCAGGAATATGAAAAGACATCTGATGTTCTAGGGGTAAAGTCCTTTCAGGTTTATGTACCTGTCTATATGGATGAAGTGAAAATCGGGACCCTTGCCATCGGTCAGAATACGGAAAGCTTTTTCAGTTCTGCTCTTGGCGTTATCGGAAAAGGTACCGGTGTGCTTCTGAGTATCATAACAGTCATGGGCATTCTTATTATCATCACCTACAACAAAAGCAAGAACCATCTGAATCTTGCCTATTATGATACACTGACCAATCTCCCTAATGATGTATATATGAAAGAATATCTTTCCGGAAAAATCAGTCAGAAAAAAATCGCCAATAAAGCGATCTTTCTGATCAACATGCGAAATTTCAGAACCATCAATATTGCTCTCGGGTTTGAAGTGGGAGACCTTATCATCAAAGAGATTTCTCAGAGACTGGAAGCTGCCCTGGATAAGAAGGGGATGCTCTTCAGATTTACCGGAGACCGTTTTGTTTTTTATGTTGAAGGATATCAGAATGCACATGATCTCGAAATCATGAGTCAGATCATCACTTCCGTGTTCGACAGACCTTTTGAGTATCTCAGAAAGAACAAGCAGATCATACCGGAGATCGGCATCGTTGAAATCAGTGACCGTTATCGCAATGTGGATGATCTGATGAAGGATGCTTCCATCACCATCACCTATATGAGCAGCGGAGTATGTAATCATATGATCTTCAATGCGGAGATGAGAAATCAGGTGGAAAGAGAAGAGGTCATTGAGCTTGAACTGGTGAGATCCTATAAGAATCTGAAAGATGACATCATTCATCTGGAATATCAGCCGAAAATCAATGCCAAAACCAATCAGATCGTCGGTTTTGAAGCCCTTGCACGAATGAATTCAAAGAAGCTCGGTTTTGTTTCTCCTACTGAATTTATCGACATTGCGGAAAAGAAGCAGCTGATTCTGCCCCTTGGTACCATGATTCTGGAAAAAGCCTGCATCTTCACCCGAAAACTGGTGAGTCAGGGATACCGGGATATCCGGGTTGCGGTGAATGTTTCAGGTATTCAGCTGCTTATGGATGACTTTATTGATACGGTTTCGGATATCATCACAAGAACAGGAATCCAGACCAGAAATCTGGAGCTTGAAATCACAGAGACCATACTTCTGGAAAATTACGCCATGATCAACGACGTTCTTCAGAGTCTGAGAAATATGGGTATAGAAATCTCCATGGATGATTTCGGTACAGGATTTTCCTCACTTGCGAGCATCGGTGAGCTGAATATTGATATCGTCAAAATCGACAGGCATTTTATCACGAAGATCATTACCGGTAGTGAAAGAAACCTCATTACAAACGACATCATCTCCATGGCGCATAAACTGGGCCTTCAGGTCATAGCTGAGGGAGTGGAAACCGGTATTCAGAGAGAATATCTCATGAAAAACGGCTGTGAGATCATGCAGGGTTATTACTTCAGTAGACCTCTCCCTGAAGATAAGGCAATCGCAATGCTTAGAGCTACTTTATAATAAAATATATCACCTATATAAAAAGAATGCGTTCTACTCCTATGGTAGAATGCATTCTTTTTATATTATACATCATTCGACTTGTCGATATTCAAGATAATGCTTGAAATTATAAAATAAACTACTATAATTAAAGACAAATATATAAAAAATGTCGAATAATAGGTGATATCAATATAATATGTAGTAAAATTTTGGTGGTATCACTGAATAAAATGTGTTTCTATTTAAACTATTTTAAAACACGTAATTTTATGTAGAATCTCGAAACCATAGGGGGAACAGAACATGCCATACTATAATTTCAGAAAGATCTGGACACCGTTTGAACTTTTTCGTGTGTATTTCTATAAGGAAACCATAGATCAGTCTTTGTGGGTAAAAATGGGGAATGGAAAAAGAAGAAGACTGTTTGATAAGTGAAAAGGACGATGATACTCGCTGAATGATAAGGCGGGTATTTTTTTGTGTCAGTTTATACTTGAACTTATTGATCTGAGATGTTAGTATTCCATGTAAGGACAGTTGTATTTGAATTATACTAAAAGCTTTTATCGTTGGTGTCGAAGGCGTTTCACAAAAAGTAGATTAATTGTCATGTCAACATATTTATTAACAATAAATTGAGAATTCTTAAACGATTTGTGTATGAGATTCAAATTATTATTGAAATTTTATTGAGATATTACTATACCTTAGCAATTCGATTGAAAAAAGGTTTACATGTTGATATAATTACGAATGTCAAAAAAACCTTAGGGAGGGAAACTATGGCTAACAACAAAACAGGCAACAAGGAAAACAAAGGCGTTCTCAAATCCATTGAGAGAATCGGTAATGCATTACCACATCCAGCTATCATATTTGTCATTCTTAGCGTTGCAGTAATCATCATTTCTTATATCGTATCACTCATGGGCACAACTGTTACTTACATGGATGCAAGACAAGGTGCAGAAGTGACACTCGGTGCGGACAACATGCTCTCCGCTGCAGGATTACGTTATGTATTCAACAGCGCAACGAAGAACTTTACAGGATTTGCTCCACTGGGTACAGTTCTTGTAGCTATGCTCGGTGTAGGTGTTGCAGAGTGGTCTGGTCTGATCAACGTAGCACTTAAGAAACTTCTCACAAACGTACCAGCAAGCCTTCTTACAGCAGTTGTTGTATTTGCTGGTATCATGTCCAACATCGCATCTGATGCAGGATATGTTGTCGTTATTCCACTTGGTGCCATCGTGTTTGCCGGCGCAGGAAGACATCCGATCGCAGGACTTGCTGCAGCGTTTGCTGGAGTATCTGCAGGATTCTCCGCTAACCTTCTGATCGGTACACTTGATCCATTGCTAGGCGGTATCACTAACGCTTCACTGGCAGCAGCAGGATCTACTTATCAGGTGCTTCCAACAGCCAACTACTACTTCATGATCGTTTCAACATTCCTTCTGACAATCCTCGGTACTATCGTCACTGAGAAGATTGTTGAAAAGAATCTTGGTACTTATCATGGCGACTTCGAACCGAACAAAGAAAAAGTTACACCACTTGAAAACAAAGGTCTTAGAAATGCAGGAATTGCACTTCTGATATTTGCAGTGATTATGGCTGTTCTGACAGTTCCTGAAAATGCGCTTTTTAAAGAAGCTGACGCTACAGGCGCTGTGAACATCAACACATTCATGAGTAACGGTCTGATCTTCATGATCCTTCTTGTATTCATGATTCCTGGATTTGTTTATGGTAAGACTGTAGGCAAGATCAAGAATACAAATGACCTTGTTGAATCCATGACAGACGCTATGAAGAGCATGGGTGGGTACCTTGTACTTGCATTCTTTGCAGCACAGTTCGTTTCATACTTCGGTAAGTCAAATCTTGGAACAATTCTTTCAGTCAAGGGTGCAGAGTTCCTTGAAGGAATCGGATTTACAGGACTTCCGCTGGTTCTCGGATTTATCCTTGTTTCAGCGTTCATCAACCTCTTCATGGGATCAGCATCTGCGAAGTGGGCAATCATGGCTCCGATCTTCGTTCCGATGATGATGAGACTTGGACTAAGCCCAGAGCTTACTCAGGCAGCATTCAGAATCGGTGATTCCTCAACAAATATCATCACACCGCTCATGAGCTATTTTGCCATGATCGTGGTATTCGCGAAGAAGTACGATAAGGACAGCGGTATCGGAACAATCATATCAACTATGATTCCATACTCAATAACTTTCCTTATCGGCTGGTCAGTTCTTATGATCATCTGGTATGTTTTTGGACTGCCACTAGGACCTGGAGCTGGACTATTCGTTTAAACTTTAAAATAAAAATAAGGCTGAAGTCAGCCTTATTTTTTTTAAACAGTACATATTTAAATGTTAAGATCGGTTAACGGAACACGCTTGCCAGATGAAAGGAGATACCAATGATCAATGAACAGAGACTTTTAGAGCGCTTCATGCGCTATGTGCAGATTGACAGCCCGACAATGGAAGAGAGAGAGTTTGCGCTCATTCTTATGAAGGAACTGGAAGAGCTTGGCCTCACAGTGACTATGGATGACGCAGCGGAAAAAACCGGAAGCAATTCAGGAAATCTCATCGCAAAGCTGAAAGGAAATGCTGAGAAGGAAACCATACTCTTCAGCTCACATATGGACACCGTTTCACCAAGCAGAGGCATCAAGCCAAGGATAGTTGACGGCACCATTTACAGCGACGGCACAACCATTCTAGGTGGAGATGATAAGGCAGGAATCGCATCTGTCATGGAAGCGCTTCAGGTCATAAAGGAAGAAGGACTTTCACACGGAGACATCGAAATCGCCTTCACCATCTTTGAAGAGGGTGGACTTTTCGGTTCAAAGAACCTGGATTACAGCAAGTTTGATGCAAAGATCGGATTCGTTCTTGACAGCGGTGGAGATCCTGGTGACATCATTGTTCAGGGACCTGCCCAGAACAAGATCGATGTGAAGTTCATCGGACTCGAAGCTCATGCAGGAGTCGCACCGGAAGCAGGAATCAGTGCTGTGCAGATGGCTGCTGAAGCCATCAGCAACATGAAGCTCTTAAGAGTGGATGAAGAGACAACAGCCAACATCGGAACCATTTCCGGCGGTGGAGCAACCAATATCGTCACAAAGGAAGTTGTTTTCTTTGCTGAAGCGAGAAGTCTTGATAACGACAAGCTGAAAATCCAGAGTGACCATATGGTCAAGTGCTGTGAAGATGCGGCAAAGAAGTTTGGCGGAAGCGTTGAAGTCAGTGTGGAAAATGCGTATGGCGCGTTCAATGTTCCTGTAGACCATAAAGCGGTTAAAGCGGTGGAAGATGCCTGCGGAAAGCTTGGCATCAAGACCAGAACCACAACATCAGGCGGCGGAAGTGATACGAACATCTTCAATGCCAATGGTATAGAAGCGGTTAACCTTGGTATCGGTGAAAGAAAACCGCATACTCTGGAAGAACACCTGCATGTCATCGACCTGATCAACACAGCGAAAATTGTTGTTGAACTGATGAAAGCATAGAAAAAGACTGAATAAGATCATCACGCAGTAAATGAAAAAGACACTGAAGCCTTTAAGATAAGGTTTCAGTGTCTTTTGCCTGTGCCTGGATTTCAGTTCAGAATTTCCTTAAGTGTCTGGAGTTCTTCTTTGTCCAGATGTCTCCAGCGACCAAGGGGAAGATCTCGCAGACTGATGCTCAGAATTCTTGTCCGCTCCAGTTTCGTGACTTCATAACCTGAGGCTCTGCACATCCGTCTGATCTGCCTGTTCATGCCCTGGGTGAGTATGATTCTGAAAGTGCGGTCAGAAATTTTTTCCGCGTGGCATGCTCTGGTCATCCCGATCATGATGTTCATGGGGCTTTTCATTCTACCGATGAATTCCTCGGTGATGTCCCGGTTGACAGTAACCAGATACTCTTTTTCGTGGATGTTGTCCGATTCCAGAATAAGATTTGCCGTATCTCCATCATTTGTCAGAAGAATGAGACCCTGGGACTCCTTATCCAGCCTACCCACCGGAAAGATATATTCTGACAGTCCGATATAGGAAATGATGTTGTCGGCTTCCGCCTCTTCTCTTGTGCAGATGATCCCGGGCGGTTTGTTCAGTATGATGTAGAGGGGATTTTTCTTTTTCACGGGTTCCCCGTCGAGTCTGATCTCATCATATTCTTCCACCCACTGTCCTTCAAAGGCCGGGCTTCCGTTTATGTAGATTCTTCCTTCATTTATCCATTTATTGGCTTTTTTTCTTGAACAGTAACCGTAGTTACTGAGCAGCTTGTTTATCCTCATATCAAAATTCTCCTTATAACTCTTTATATATTAACACAAGAGCATCGGAGAAATAAGCGGAATTACATATGACGGTCTGTGCTACTGTAAAATTATTTTACAGATGAATACATTTAAGCGCATTACTATAGATTATAATGGAAAAAAAGAAGTTCTGCAGAAGCAGATGAGTTTGGAGGTTTTCATATGAAAATCGCGAAAATACTTTCATTTATGGGCATAATGGCCATGACCGCGGTACTGATTTATGGGTTCACTAAAGGAGATTTCTTCGAAGACGGTGGCGAGCTTATGAAGAATCCGTGGGGGATTGTTTCCCTTGTGGATCTGTATGTCGGATTCACACTCTTTTCCATCTGGATGGCACTGAGAGAAAAGAATATCCCTGTGCTCATCCTATGGATTGCGGCAGTCATGATTCTCGGCTTTTTCGCCGCAAGTGTCTATGTCTTTATCAATCTTATGACCAGCCGTGGAGATATCCTCAGGTTCTTCCTCGGTGACAGAAAAGAGGAAATCCTTTTAAAGGAAAGAAGCGGGGAACGGGGTGCTGATCATGAGCGGAAAAGGTAGAGAGGTTCTGGATGAGCTGAGAAGTGTTCTTAGCGGAAAGACTGTTGACGCTCTCTTTCCTCCGCTCATATTTGTCATCGCCAACGGCCTGCTTGGACTACAGGCAGCATCCATCATCGCTACACTGACTGCTGCCGGATTTACTCTTCTGCGTCTTCTGAGAAAGCAGGAGCTGAAATACGCATTGGGCGGTCTTGCCGGTGTACTTATAGCTGTAGGGTTTGCCTATCTATCCGGAAGCGCAGAGAACTTTTTCATCCCGAAGATCCTCAGCAGTGCCTTTATGGTCCTGCTTGCTCTGGGTTCGATCCTTGCGGGTAAACCGCTGGCCGCACTCATGAGCCATCTCACAAGAGGGTGGCCCATGGAATGGTTCAGGAGAAAGGATGTGAAACCCGCATATGTGGAGGTGACTGTAATCTGGACACTTCTTCTTGCTGTGCGCCTCATTTTTCAGGTACTGCTTTATCGCGGAAGAAACCTCAGCCAGATTTTCTGGGTGAATACGCTGATCGGTACACCATTTACGATCATTGTACTCATCTTCAGTTATCTCTACGGGATCTGGAGACTCGCAAGACTGGAAGGCCCAGGAGTCGATGAATTCATTGAAGGTAAGCCGAAGCCATGGAAAGGGCAGAGAAAAGGGTTCTAATTGCCCAGTATTACTTTATATGTGAAATCTCCCGATTAATATATCGAACCTGTAGATAAATAATCACATAACGTGGTACAATGTACACATTAAGCACATATATATGGTAATTCATTATCGATTCTCATGAGGTATCTATGACGAAGAACAAGGGGCTCGAAAATCTGGATCTGAAAATCTATATCATTCCACTACTGCTGATTAGTGGATTCTTTTTTGTGTCCGGTTCTTTTGTTCTTTCGACGGTGAGAAATCACTATTATGACCAGAAAAATGAGGAAGCGGTGAAGCTGGCCAAAAGCTATGCCCATTCCATTTCCAAGTTCACTGAAGGGGAAGAAATCGTCAACAGTCTCCTGGAAGACAAGATCAGAATTGCGGCAAGTTCTGTCCAGTACTTTGAGGATGAACTGTCCAATGAGATGCTCAGAAGCCTTGCGGGGACACTTGATGTCGATGAAGTGGACTTTTATAATGAAACAGGATATCTTGAATTTTCAAATCTCGAAAATCTCATCGGCTGGGAAATCTATCCTGGCCATTCTATCGATCTGTTTCTGAAAAGCGGTGAAGAAATCCTTGTTGAGGACATCCGTCAGGATGTCATAACAGGGGATTACTATAAATACGGCTATCTGAAGCTTGGCAACGGAAGCCTCATTCAGGTCGGAATAAGAGCCAATACGGTATATGATTTTCTTGAACGCTTCAGTGTGGAAACGCTTCTTGACGAGATGAAAGGCAATGCGGATGCACTGCACATCGATATTTTAGGTACCGATCTTGAAGTGATCGCCACAACTGAACAGGACAGAGTAATGACGATTTATCAGGATGAGTCTGAAATATGGGCTGCTCTTAATGACAACAGAGATTACAGCTATATCTACAACGCTGAAGAAGGAGCTCACTATGACGTCATTGTTCCGCTCAAGATGGATGACGAAGAAGTTTATGCACTGTCTGTGGGTTATTCTCTTGAAGAGACCACAAAATCTGTAAAATCAGTTTCCCTATTTGGTCTGGGTGCTCTGGGCTTCATCTATGCCTCGATTCTCTATAATATGCATGCCACCTACAGGAAAAGCAGAAGGCTGCACCAGACAGCATACTATGATGAGCTGACAGAGCTTCCGAATAAGGTTCATCTGGAACATTTCATCGCTTCAGAGATCAGCAGCGGAATCCATAACAGAAGTGCACTCATGATGATCAATATCCAGAATTTCAAGCAGATCAATCTCACCTACGGTTATATCTTCGGAGATCTGGTGATCAGAGCCATGGCGAATAAACTGCAGTCCTTCGAAAAGGACGGATTTACGCTTTTCAGATTTTCTGTGGACCGCTTTGTGCTTTATCGTGAAAGTGTGCCCAGTGAGGTGGAGCTTCTCATCTGCCTGGAAAAAATTGCTGAAGCTTTTGAAGAACCCCTCAATGTTGATGGTGCGCAGCTCTATCTGTCCATAAAATCTGGAGTTGTCATGATCGATGATGGCTATATGGATGTGAACAGAATTTTCAAGGATGCCTCTGTCGCACTTGAAGAAATCAGAAACAGGGATGTTTCCTATATCCTCTTTGACGAGAAGATGTTCCAGAACATCCAGAGAGAAGATGTGATTGTAAAGGAAATGAGGGCCGCTGTTGAAGCAAAAAATACAGCCTGCCTTTACCTTGAATATCAGCCTGTAATCGAAACAGGCAGCGATCGGATAGCCGGATTTGAAGCTCTGGCGAGAATGAATTCTCAGACATACGGAAGAGTGTCGCCTCTGGAATTCATAGAAGCTGCAGAAAAGAACATGCTCATTTCGGCTTTAGGCAGTTTCTTCCTCGACCAGGCGTTGGAGTTCATTAAGGGACTGGAAGATGATGGACAGAAAGAGATAAAAGTTGCCGTGAATATCTCGGGAATTCAGCTGATTCAGAAGGACTTTACAAGTTCTGTTCTGTCCAGAATGAAGGATCATCAGGTAAGACCTGAGCAGCTGGAACTTGAAATTACCGAATCCATCCTTCTGGATAATTTCGATATGATCAACAGCAAGCTGAAGATCCTCAGCGATGCCGGCATTCACATCGCCCTTGACGATTTCGGCACAGGATATTCCTCTTTTGTCAGGCTGCAGGAGCTTCATATCGATACCCTGAAGATTGACCGTCATTTCATCGGGAAGCTGGTGAACAGCAGCCATGATGCCATCACGGGAGACATCATCAGGATGGCTCACAGCTACGGTCTTAAAGTCGTGGCAGAAGGTGTGGAGAACGAGCTTCAGAAAGAATATCTTGTAAACCATGACTGTGATTACCTGCAGGGTTATTTATACAGTCCTTCTGTCTCAGGAGAAAAAGCGAAGAAGATGCTTAAAGGAAAGTAATTAAAATCATCATGCAGCACTGCATTAACCGTGTGGTGCTGCTTTTACTGTGAAAAGGGATAGCTTTAAAGTCATTCAGCTTCCTTCATTCATCAGATTTTCATTTTGTCATGGAATAAAGGGATACCAACCCGATATATGTGCGGATTTTGGGGGATGGAATTGTCATTCTCGCAATTATCATCAAACACTTATGTTGTGGGCAACAAGACATTTATTTAAGAATGTGAAAATAGTATAATTGTATTAGTTTGCAAAAATGGACTATGTATAAAGAACTTCAAGGTAGGAGAGTTGTATCTGTGAAAAATAACAGAATATTTAATCAGTTCAATAGAATAATGATTTACCTATCTTCAAGAAGCGTTCTTGTCTTCACCAGTATACTTCTTACTGCGGCACTTCTTTTTTCGGGTATAGGGCTTCTCATCCATAACAGCATTCAGAGCCTGATCATCAATGAACTTGCACAGTCTTCACTGAATACAGCAGTAACCGCTGCGGCATTTATTGAAGCGGATATAGATTCCTACGAAAAACTCTCTGCTGCCAACGGGTATACAGAGGGTGAGTTTGATGCGTCCTATTATGATCATATGCAGAAGATCTTTCAGAAGATCAGAAAAGAAACGGGAGTGGACTTTATCTATACGATGAAGAAAATCTCCGATACGGAAATGGCTTATGTTCTTGATGGTGAAGATTCTGGCAGCGAGCTTTTTTCTCCGCTTGGCAGCCGTGATGTGCTGACATCATTTGAGCTGAGAGTTTTTGAAGAGGGAAAAGCCATTACAACAGGTATGCAGAGCTGGGAAGGATGGGGTGATTATCTTTCAGGTTTCTCGCCCATAATGAATAGAGAAGGAAAGGTTATTGGTCTTGTCGGCGCAGACAAAAGTTCCGATTCACTCAGTTATCTCATGAGCAGCGTAGATCTCATCATACTTATGGTCGCACTTTTTATGATCCTGATCACGACGATCTACAGTTACAAGATTGTTCACGAAAGAGCAGTAGCCTACAATGTGGATTACCTGACGAAGCTCAGTTCAAGGCGGTATCATGATCTTCAGCTGAGACACAGGATTGATTACCTCAACCATAAGAGCGGAGAGCTTTCCATGATGATGATTGATGTGGACAACTTTAAATTCATCAATGATGTTTACGGACATGAAATGGGTGATTACATGCTGAGGCATGTGGCGGAGATCATAAGAGGGAATCTCAGAAAGAGCGACATCAGCTCGAGAATCGGCGGAGATGAATTCAACGTCATCCTGCCGGATACAACCCTTGAGGCAGCGGAGAAAATTGCTGATAGAATCATCCAGGAAGTCCAGGGTACAAGCGGTGAACTGAAAGTAAGCGTCAGCATCGGTCTTGCCACGTGGGCAGAGGATATGGATGCAGTTGACATCACAAGACTTGCCGACATGGCCATGTATAAGGCTAAGGCGTCAGGAAGAAATCAGGTACAGGTCGTGCAGGCAAAAGCATAAGCAGCGGGGAGGACATTTTTTTGAAAAAGCGAAGAACTTTCAGACGGCAAGTTGATCAGATGTTCAGAAAACCTAGAGATGTCGGATTCCTTTCTAAGGTATCTCTTCTTCTTGTGACCACTTTTTTGTGTCTTGCACTCATAATGATTTCCAGGGGCATCAAAAAACACTTCGTCAAGGAACTGGAAATCAATGCGAATAATCTCGCATTCGGATATAACCACAGTCTGACAAAAACTGTTGAGGCCAGTAATGTGGTCTCTCAGCTGATCAACGAAAAACTTGAAATAATTTCAGGATTCATTTCCAATTACGGTCAGGGCCTGACCAGTGAAGATCTCAAGAAAATCGCACTGATGATCAGTGTGGAGGAAATCGATATTTATGGAGACAGCGGAGAAATCAGACTGTCCAACGTGGATGAATATATCGGATGGATTCCGCCAGACAATCATCCCGTGAGAAATTTCATCTTATCAGGCGCGACTTCCCATATCGATCCCATCAGAGACAACACCATAACCGGTCATGCAGTCCTATATGGCTATGCCAGAATGGAAGATGGACAGATCGTCCAGGTGGGCATCAATGCAAAAGTGCTTCAGAATCTCATTCAGGAATTTGAAGTGAATGACCTGCTGAGAGAAATGCTCACCCATAATAATGTGGAGTATGTCAAATACATTTCCGCGTCTAGAGTCATTTTGGACAGCAGCAGCGGAGAAGAAATCGGGAACGTCCTGCCGGAAAACAGTCAGGAAGAAACCCTATACGATGCCATAGGAATCGGACTCTTTCAGAGCGTCCAGCCTAAGGATTATTTTGATGTCTACGAACCGGTCTATATCAACGGACAGAATGCCGGAGACCTTGTCATCGGTATATCTCTTGAAAACACCAGAAACGCGGTAAAAGAACTGAACAGAAGCGTTACTGTGGTGCTCATCATGCTGTATCTTGCAGCTCTCCTGATGATCCATCTTCTGAATTCCAAAAACAGGAAGCTTTCTTATCTTGCCTATGAGGATGAACTGACAAAACTGCCCAATCATAAATATCTGCGAAGAATCCTGAGGTATGAACTGAACAAAAGTCCAAGGGATAAGATTGCCCTTGTTCTCATCGACATCCCAAGATTTACAAGGGTCACCATTGCAAGGGGGTACGAGAAGGGGAACGTCATTCTTCGAACCATCGCAAAGAACATTGAAGCACTGAATATCCCGGGGGCGGAGCTTTTCCGCTACTCCGACGAAAAATTCATGATGCTCATCAAAAACTACGATTCGAAGGAGTCGCTGATGGGGATGATGGATGCTTTAAGCAGCGCAATACCCATGGAAGATGGAGAGAATATCGAAAAGAGATTCAGAACGCTTACCTTCGGTGCCCTTGAAGTCACGGAAAAATACAGACGTGTCGGGGAAGCTCTAGTGGATGTGATGATTGCCATGGACAATGTAAAGGAAGATGGGGCGAAACCTTATGCTTTCTTTGATGAAGCCATGGAGGAGCGCATAAAAAGAGAGAATCTCATTGACAAGGAACTGAGAACAGCCATAGAAAATCCTCATGAGGAGATCATCTATCTTGCGTTTCAGCCTATTGTCGACAGCAGATCGGAGAATGTTGCAGCATTTGAAGCACTGGCGAGAATGAATTCGAAGTATTATGACTTCGTACCACCGCTGGAATTCATCGAAATAGCCGAGAAGAACGGTCTTATGGTCCCTCTCGGACAGATCATCCTTGAAAAAGCTCTGGACTTCATCAAGAATTCGGATGATCAGGGATATTCCGTCAGAATAGCGGTCAATATATCCGCCATACAGGTGCTGCAGGAGAACTTTGTGTCCATGGTCAAAAAAGCGCTGACAAAGAGCGGTGTAAAGCCTTCTGATCTTGAGCTGGAAATTACAGAAACCGTTTTTCTCAGCAACTATGATCTGGTGAACAGAAAGCTCGGACAGCTGAAAGAACTGGGCGTCCTTATTGCCATAGATGACTTCGGAACTGGCTATTCCTCGTTTGCAAGGCTTAAGGAGCTGCATGTGGATACCGTAAAGATCGATCAGTATTTCATCGGCAGAATATCAACCCTTTCTCCCAAAGAGCTGATCACAGGCGACATCATCAATATGGTGCACAAGTTCGGCCTGAAGACAGTGGCGGAAGGTATTGAAACGCAGAAAGAGAGAGACTATCTGAGGGACGCAGGCTGTGATTTCCTGCAGGGGTATCTCTACAGCAGACCGCTTTCTGAAGAAAAATCATTTTCCTATATTAAATGTCACAGCATCATGGACGATAACATAACTATAGAATCAGGAAAAGCAGAGAATGGTATGCTTAGCTGAGTCTATACTGAAGGAGATTAGATATGGGCATTAACTTGCTTAGTTTTACATATAATTCTGAACATCTTGTACCGGCAGCGGGGCTTATCTTACTGGGACTGATCCTATTGCATCTGTACACGAATACCAAGCAGCACAAACTGGTGGAAAAGTCGAAGAAGTACATTGCCATGGGCATCGACTTTTTCAATGATGATGAACGCTATCTGGCGGTAAAAGACAAAAATCTGAGATATTTTCTTGTGAATAAAGCGATGGCTGGTATTTATGAGGATATTGAAGTGGGTTTTCACGGCAAAACCGATGAAGATATATTTCAGCCTGAACTTGCAGCGAAGCTTAAGGCTTTGGACCTTAACGTTCTTAGGAGCGGAAAACCTCATCAGGAAGACATCAGCTGGAGAGAGAAGACCTACAGAATCAGGAAGTTTCCTCTGATACTGCCTGACGGCACTGAGGGAATCGGAACCAATGGCATCGACATTACCGATGCGGTGAACAGACGCAAAGAAAGAGAGAGGATCATCAGAAGAAACGAGATTCTCATTGATGTCTTCACCCGTGATTTTTCGTCCTCCCATGATCAGCTGGATTATGTCCTTAAGAAGGCTCTGGCACTGACTGAGTCCACCTATGGATACATCTATCTTTACAGTGAAACTGAAGAAGCCTTTACCCTTGAGAATTTTGCAAGAAACGGAAAAATCGTATCTCACAGCAGAATCAGGAAACAGATCTACAGGCTGGACAAGATGGGGCTATGGAGCGAAGCGGTTCATTACCGTAAACCTATGATCTATCATGAACCTAAGAAAACCACGTATGACTTGAATGCTTCTGGTAAAGAAAATGTCACTTACTTCAATATGATGACGGTCCCTGTAATCATCGAAGAAAAAGTTCTGGCAGTGGTGGGTGTAGCGAACAACATGTCCGGATACACAAATACCGATGCAGAGGAGCTATCCCTTCTGATGACTGGGGTCTGGCATGCCAAGGAGAGGAAAGAAACCGTTACGGCTCTGGAAAGAACAAACAGGAGCCTGGCAGAGAACAAAGACAAGCTGACCCATATCCTCAATTCCTCAGCTGATGGCATCTACGGGATGGATGTGGAGGGGAACTTCACCTTCATCAATAAAAGCGGACTGCAGATCCTGGGTTATGACGAGGCGTCTTCACTCATCGGAAAGAACTGTCACCAGCTGATTCACCACAGCAACAGAGATCTGGAAAGAATCCCTAAGGAAAAGTGCAAGATTTTTTATGCGATTTCAAGAGGAGATGTTGTCACGGAAGAAAACGAAGTGTTCTTCAGAAAAGACGGATCTTATTTCCCGGTACGCTACTCAGCCCATCCTCAGATTCTTAATGGAGAGATCATCGGTTCTGTGGTGACCTTCACAGACATCACCATGAGAAAGATTCATGAGGAGAATGTTCTGTATCTCAGCTATCATGACGCGCTGACAGGACTCTACAACAGAGCTTATCTTGAAAAAGTGTATGCGGAGCTTGAGCAGGAGGTCAATCTGCCCCTCAGTGTTGTGGTGGGTGATGTGAACGGACTGAAGCTTTCCAACGATATTTTCGGTCACAAGAAAGGTGATGACTTTCTGCAGCGTATTGCACTCATCATCAAAGGCAGTACAAGAGAAGAAGATCTCCTGTTCCGTGTGGGGGGAGACGAATTCTATCTGTTCCTGAAAAATACCAGAGAAGACGAAGCGAAAATCATCATGAACAGAATCTCGGAAGCCATCTCCAGTGAAAACTTCAATGGGGTAAAAGGCAGCATTGCCCTTGGTGTATCCGTTATGGAAAATATGAATATGTCTCTTGAAAACACCATGAATGATGCCGAGCAGAAGATGTACAGAGAGAAGACACTCAAAAGGAAAGAAGAGAGCTCAAGACAGCTGGAGTCATTCATCAGCATTATGATGAAGAGAAAAGAAGACAGGCTGCATGCGGAGAAGACAAGAGAAATTGCGCTTTCCATCGGCAAAGCGCTTTCTCTGCCTGAAGAAGACATGATTATATTAAGGGATGCGGCTTATCTTCATGACATCGGCAAAATACCCCAAATCATGCAGAAAGAAGGACGTTCAGGTTTCATGCCAACCAGAAAAGATCATGCCATCATCGGCTACCGTATTCTGAACTCTTTTGAAGAGACCATGGACATTGCAAGAGTAATCCTCTCGCATCATGAGAAATGGGACGGATCGGGTTATCCCAAAGGACTGAAGGAACAGGAGATTCCAAGACTTTCAAGAATTGTCACAGTTGCCGAAAGATTCGACAGGCTGACATCAGAAGATCCGGATTCACCTGAAAAAATCAGTGAAGCCCTCATGGATATGAAAAAAGATGCCGGGGTGACACTGGACAGGGAACTGGTCGAAGTGCTTGCAGAAATCTTTGAAGATAAGAAAAGGGTTGGATAGACGAAGTAAGGGGACAGTCTGATGTAACCCGTATAAACATTCCTACGATTCATACTACGAAGGTGACATCATAACTGATCAGAAAATCAGCAATATAGGTTAAATAACAAGAACTTATCATGAGTTGTCATGGATTTTGAGTTATGATATGTTAGAATATGAAATAGGTAGAATGTATAATGTTTCCGCTTTCTCAGAAAAATAGATGGATATCAGCTGAGTGCGTGAACACTTCGAATGGCATGTACAGATAGGTATTAATTGACAGAATTATATGGACTAGTATTTATGAGCTTAAAGGTAGGGCGGTATTATGGGGACACAAAGAAAATTAAGTAAAACTTATCTGGGATTATACTTTCTGGCTTTTGCCGGCTTTACAATCCTCTTTCTTGTTGTCGGTTTTACGATGTTTCAGAGTCTCAGAGACTACGCCATGAAGGACATTCATGAAGAGGCGGTCAGTACAGCCAGAAGCTATTCCTATACCATAAGAAAGAATATGAAGGCCAGGGAAGTGGTGAATGAACTCATATCCCACAAGATCCTTGCTGCAGGAAGCGTTCTTGTGAATGAGAACAGAGTCGCTGCAGCAGATCTTGAAACCATGGCAAGAGAACTCAAGGTTGACAGCATTGATGTATATAATCCGGAAGGAAGAGTCATTAATTCTGCATTTCCGGGAAACCTCGGGTGGTCCGTATATGAAGGCCATCCGGTGAATGATTTCTATACTTCCGATCTGAAAAGCATGATCGGCGGAATACGGGTAAACACCATTTCAAACAAAGAATTCCAGTATGGATACTTCCGGATGGAAAACGGAGGTTTTATTCAGGTCGGTGTTTCAGCTGAAAAGATTTATGCCTATTCGGATGATTTTGAACTGATCAATGCATTCAATGAAATCAAAGAAGAGAACGGCAGCGTCTATCTCTCGTTTCTTGACAGAAGCAACAGAATCCTTGCCAGTTCCGAAAGCGGCAAGGTGGGGACCGTCATAACCGACCCGGAAGTTCAGAGCGTGATAGAAAGCGGCGTGGAGAACGGCCTTGTCACCTATGAAGATGGGGAAGAAATCTATCAGGTATTCGTACCCATCTACAAGGAAGGGGTCAAGGTAGGAACCTTGTCCATCGGAGAGAGTACTGCTTCGGCAAAGGAGCTTGCACAAAAGCTGTTCTTTATCTGGATTGTGGTCATGATCTTTGTCTACGGAGTGTTTCTTCTCCTGATTTCATCAGCCTACAAGAAAAACAAAGACCTGATTCAGCTTGCCTATTTCGATCCCAAATCCGGGCTTCCTAATCATACCTATCTTAAGGCTCTTCTACTTAAAAGAAGGAAAAATCAGGTAGAAGAAAATAGGGCCATCATTCTTGCGCATAATAGTAAGTACCTGATGAATCAGTCAGTCAACGGATATGAGTACGACGGAAAAATGATCAGGGATATGGGTAAGATCATCCCGAAACTGGCCCAGTTCGATGTAAAAGTATTTGCGTTTACCGAGGACAAGTTTATCGTTTATGTTGAGGGCTACGAGACCAAGCAGGATCTTGTTGATTTTGTCGAAGAAGTCGTCACGCTCTCCAGGCACTGTTTCAATGTGAAAGGGTCACTGGAGTATCTCAACATGAAACTTGGCATAACAGAAATCACAGAACCGAACCTGACCCTTGATCAGCTGATCAAGGAGGCTTCCGTATCACTCTACAGTCTGGATGTCAACGACAATCAGAGCTACTCCTTTTTCTCCCTTCATACCGGTCGCAAGCTGCAGATGGAAGAGATTATAGAGGAAGAACTGAGAAATGTGATTGAAGATGATACGAATACTTCATTTCATCTGGTGTACCAGCCCATCGTTTCTTTGAAGGATGCATCCATTATGTCCTTTGAATCATTATCGAGATTCGTCTCGAAAAAATATGGGGAGGTTCCACCACTGAAATTTATTGAAATTGCAGAAAAGAGAAATCTCGTCGTACCCCTTGGCAGTATGATCTTCACAAAAGCCTGCAGATATGCAAAGAAGCTTCTGAGCAATGGGTATGGCCATATCAGAGTAGCTGTAAATATCTCTGCAATACAGATTCTTCACGATGATTTCATCGACGACATCCTATCCATCATGGAAAAAGAAGGCATAACAGGAGAGAACATCATTCTTGAGCTGACAGAATCTGTACTCATGGACAATTTCGATGTGGTCAACCTTAAGCTGAAGAAACTCAGGACTTATGGAATAAAGATCGCCCTGGATAATTTCGGCACATACTACTTATCGCTACTGAAGCTAAAAACACTGAACGCGGATATTCTGAAGATCGATAAATCCTTCATCGACCCCATTATTCCTGGAGACACCAGCGGATTCATCACAAAAGACGTGATTTCACTGGCACACAGAATCGGATTTACAGTAGTTTCTGAAGGGGTAGAACAGGAAGCACAGGTTGATTATCTGTATCATAACGGGTGTGACTACCTTCAGGGATTCATCTGCAGTGAAGCTGTACAGGAGCAGGAAGCAAACCTTCTCCTGATCACAAATCCCAATAAATGCTGGCCTGCAGTGGCAAAAAGAAAACTGAATCAGAGTGAGCTAAGGAAGGTAGAAGAGCAGGAAGACTTAGGCGACATGGAAGTCATATAGCAGCAGAGCAGACGACATTTACGGTTAGTGATGTGTCCTGCACTGCTGCGTTTGCGCATCTTTCATAATAATGTCATTGATGATGGCTACATTTATAATACGCTTCAGCAGAAAGTTGAGGAAAATTATTATTATTTGAATAAAATAATATATTCATAACTAAATCTGATGTATAATCATATTATTGTATAGTTATTACTGAGCAAACAGTTTGTCATTTATAGTCTTAAAATAATCTTTGACGTTATATACCAAATTCTGATAGATGACACAATTTGTCGGAAGAACGATCTCTGTATTCAAGCAATTTAGAGATTTATCGGCATAAAACCCAAGGTGAGTAGATGACGACTTCTGTTAAAAAGTAATAACGCAGAGAAATAGGTTTATCTTCAAGGGGGGCACACATGGATCCACTAATACTGATCTATATATTCGTTTTCGGAACACTCATCGGATCCTTTTTAAACGTTGTCGTATATAGACTGCCAAGAGAAGAATCACTTAGTTTTCCGCCTTCTCATTGCCCGTCATGCAGCACCAGACTTCAGTTCTATGACCTGGTTCCTGTTATCAGCTACCTTTTTCTGAAAGGGAAATGCCGAAGGTGTGACGAGAGAATCTCATCAAGATATCCGATTGTCGAAGCCCTGACGGGACTGCTCTTTTTATATACTGTCTATCATTTTGGATTCACAATGGAAAGTCTGGTTTATATTCTTGTCATCGGACTTTTAATTCCCATATTTCTAATCGATTATGATCACAACATTATCCCTGACAGTCTGAACCTTGGCATTTTCATGGTTGCACTGCTTATGGTGATCATCAGAATGGTTTCTGGAGAATATGGATGGAACGATCTGTTCTTTCATTTTTTCGGCCTTTTAGCAGGTGGAGGATTTTTCTTCTTCATTGCTATGGTTACAAATGGTGCAATGGGCGGTGGCGATATAAAAATTATGGCTGCTCTGGGCTTTCTTTTTGGCCTATCCCATACACTGGTTCTGATGTTTTTTTCGTTTATATTAGGAGGAATCTTATCCTCAGCCCTTCTGCTTCTTAAGATCAAGAAGAGGAAGGATTATATACCCTTTGGTCCATTCATCTGTATGGCCGCATTCATCACCATATTCTGGGGAGATGCAATTATTCACTGGTATTTGTATACATTATAAGTAAGGGGGAATGACAATGTTTGCGAACAAGAAAGACAAGATCGTTATAGAGATCGGTTCAGGATGGACCAAGGTCATACTAGGCTCATGTCTTGGACGGAAAAAGAAAAACGGTCGAGTCAATGACTCTATCAGAATCAGGGAAGTTTTTTCTCTCGAAACACCTAAACTTCACAGGAATGAATTTGATGTCATTGCGGAAGAGGAAAAACATTTCCAGCCAGGTTTTGATAAAGCTGAACTGATCAGAGAGCTGAAAGAAATTATGCGTACAAAGAGAATCAAAGCAGAAGACGTGATCATCACCATAAGCGACAAGTCGGTCATTTCAAGAGAAATGATCCTGCCTAAGGTTGATCAGGATAAACTTAAAGGGATAATCAGTTTTGAGCTTCAGGAATTTTTACCCATTGATCCGAAAATGTACATTATTGACTTTAAAATCATCGAGCAGATCAGAGTAGGTGAAATAGAAAAGTATAAGCTGAACGTTGCAGCACTTTCTAAGGAAGAGGGACAGCTCTATCATGACCTGGTTCATGAACTGGGAAAAGAACCCTTTGCCCTGGATCTTACCTCAAACAGCATTTCCAAGCTCTTTGACAGTGACAGAAGCATTAACGGTACAGTCAGAGAAATCGAGAAGAAAACTATTGCCTATATTGATATCGGATATTCAAACATCAAACTCCACATCATTGAAAAAGGCGTTCTGAAATTTACAAGAAATATCGATGGCGGCATGAAGCCGCTCCAGGTAGATAATTCAAAGATTGTTGAAAGCGATCACTCCATTGAACTTATCAAAAAGTGGATCGGATCACTGGAGCAGATGTTCAAGTTTTACACCAGTAGAGAGACAGAGCGAAAAATTGATCATGTGTTTCTTCTGGGTGGCGGGGCATTGATCCCTAATATCGATCAGCACTTCAGTGATAACATGGGTGTGTCGGTAGAAATCATTCAGGAGATTGAAAACCTTGAGCTTCAAAAGGAATCTTTTGACTGTTCGGTACCCGTTTATTTAAATGCGATTGCATCCTTAATAAGAAGGTAGGTGAAGTGAATGAAAGATTTTAATTTTTTTGATGAGCTCAAACAGAAAAAGAAAGCGAAAACTGCGCCTTCCACTTATGTTGCAGCAGTCGCAATGTTACTGGCGCTTTCGCTGGGTATAGTATCTTACTTATACATAAGCGAGCTCAAAGCACTGGAAGAAGAAAAGATTGCACTGGAAAACAGTCTGAATGAACCGTCACATAAAGCGAGCTATGAAGAAGCTCTGCTTCTGAATGAACAGGTGCTGACAACTGAAGCTGAGATGCAGGAGCTGGAAGTGATTCACGACAAAATACTTGAATCACGAATTATTGACAATCTTCTTATTAAAGAAATCGCCATAGCAAAGCCTGAGGCTTTAGCCATTACATCAATCAGCTTTACAAAAGAGGGAATCAATCTTGCAGGAACTTCCATCAATAAAGATCTGATCGCAAGATTTGAACATAATCTTAGGGCAAATGACCGTTTCACAGGATCATTTATCCCTGTGATACAGAAACTGGATAAATGGAAATACAGCTTTACGCTGAGCATGTCATTTACCCAACCGATACTAGAAGAAGAGGAGGTTGCTGCTAATGGCGAGGGATAAACAGACAAATGCAAGAAAAAAACGTTTTACCACTAGAGAGACCGTTCTTCTCCTATCCCTTGTAGTGGTTGCTGTAATCTATTTCTATACCAATTACTTCTTTCTGCCTACACTGGATAAAATCAGTCAGACTAAGGTCGGCAATGATACGCTGATGGTAGAATACAATTCGAGAATAGCTCTGATATCACAGAAAGATCAGCTTGCTGATCAGCTGGAAGAGAACAACAGGCTTTATAACACATTCAAAACTCAGTATTATAAAACAACCAATCAGGAGCACTTCATAAAAGTTCTCGAGCTTGATTTTATTGACAACAATGATCTTAATATTGCTAGTCTTTCCTTTAATCAGGCTATGCCTCTTATTGAGTTCAACAGCACTGAAGAAAGTGCAGTCTCTCTGCACAGCAGTATTGTGACCTTTCCCTATGAAGGAAGCTATGAAGGACTTATCGAACTGATCCGCAGACTGGAAAATAATAAACAGCTGATCAGAATCAATTCACTAGATATCATTCAAATTGATCCTACAACTACGCAAACAGAAGGTGTTCCTGTTCAGACTGAAAATCAGAATGAGGTAATCTATCAGGGGAACATCACCATCGAGTTTTTCATTATCCCACAGGAATACAGATTTCCTTGGAATGTCGGAGTACCTCAATACGACAAAGCTTCAACATACGAAGGTAGCCTGTTTTTCTATGATGATGGCGGCCTTGTGCCAGCACCAGTTGTCGAAGAAGTAGAAGAGCCAGTGACAACTGATCCGGAAGATCCGGATGAAACAGATGAGCCAGTTGAAGAAACACCGGTAGAAGCGGAAGAGCCGGATGATACTGAAGAACCGGATGAAGTTGATGATACACCTAAAACCTATATTGTGAAGCCTGGCGATACACTATTCAGCATTTCCATGAGATTCTATGGCTCCCAGTACTATGTGGACGATATCATGCTTCTAAATGGAATTGAGGATGTCCGTTTTGTCCCAAGCGGATTAAAGCTTAGACTACCTGCAGTTCAATAATAAGTACTTGATCATTTTGCAATGGACTGTCGACCCGGTAAAAACAACAAGAGTGACAGGTATATAGAGAGTTCTTGACCTGAATGTTAATGTAGAGCAGATAATGTCTATCCAAGGTAGAATTATGCTATTAATATGAACAGAATGTAACCATAAAGGCGGATATTCATTATCTCTTTATACTACTTATAGAATAATTCATAATAATTCTTTTAATCTATCATTACTGCGTGTATAATGTGAATATAACATTAATAAATTAAAAAAATGAACGAATCGTCATTAAAAATGAAATTCTTTCTTAAATTGATAGATTTTGTCAGATGCATGATAACATTTAGTTTTGTCGTTTCACATTCAACATTTATTGAATTTACATAATAAGACAGTATAGATTAAGAGGTGAAAGCATGGCCACTAAGAAAAAACTTGGAGATCTTCTCGTTGATTTAGGACTATTCAGTGAGAGTAATCTTAAGGCAGTGCTGGAAGTCCAGAAGACAACAAAAAAGAAACTTGGAGAAATTCTAATCGAAGAAAAATATCTTACTGAACAGGAGTTTTTAGAAGTTCTGGAGTTCCAGCTGGGCGTTCCTTACATTGACCTTGACAGATTCACAGTCAATTCAGATGCGCCAAAGCTGATCAGTGAGAATCTGGCGAGAAGACATACAATCATTCCTGTAACATACGATGATGTCTCAATAAATCTGGCCATGAATGATCCTTTGGATATTTATGCCATTGATGACGTCAAGCTTGCAACAGGTCTTGAAGTCAAACCGCTTATAGCCGGAAAAGGCGCAATTATCGATGCCATTGACTTCTTCTATGAAAAAGAAGGGGCACAGAAGGCTATAGACGAGTTTAAGCGGGAATACGATGAGAGCGAACTTGAGGGTCTCGATGAAGAGATGATGAACGACATCAACAACGCCCCAGTGGTTAAGCTGATTAATTCCATCATCAATCAGGCTGTAAAACTTAAAGCCAGTGATATACATATAGAACCATTTGAAAAGAAGCTCAAGGTGAGATGCCGTGTAGATGGAGATCTCATTGAAGTGATGAGTCCATCCAAGGCTGCACATGCAGCAATCGTGACTAGAATCAAGATTATGGGGAAAATGGATATATCTGAACGCAGAAAGCCTCAGGATGGACGTATGGAGAAGACCGTCGATGGAAGAATCATCGACATGCGTATTTCAGTACTGCCCACAGTATTCGGAGAGAAGGTCGTTATCAGAATCCTGGACAGAGCTAACTTCTTAATGAGTAAACAGGAACTGGGATTTACAGAGAATAATCTGAATCTGTTTGATAAAATGATCAGAAATTCTAATGGGATTATTCTGATTACTGGTCCAACGGGTAGTGGTAAATCGACCACACTTTATACCGTTCTTGCTGAAATGAACAGCGTTGAACGAAACATTGTAACGGTAGAAGATCCTGTGGAATACTCCCTTGATGGAATAAATCAGGTTCAGGTCAACCCAAAGGCTGAGCTGACATTTGCTTCAGGTCTTCGTTCGATACTCAGACAGGACCCAGATATCATCATGGTGGGAGAAATTCGTGACCCGGATACGGTTAACATTGCAATTCGTGCAGCGATCACCGGTCATCTGGTCCTGAGTACCGTACATACCAATGATACTGCAAGTACAATTTCAAGACTGCTGAATATGGGCATTGATCCTTATCTGATCGCTTCCTCAGTTGTGGGCATTATGGCCCAGAGACTGGTGAAAAAGATCTGTACCAACTGCAAAGTCTCTATGGAAATTGATGAAAAAGTAGCAGTTCTTGTTGGAGTTGAAAAAGGTACAACGATCTATAAAGGAGAGGGCTGTTCCAAATGCAATGACACGGGAACCGCTGGTCGTACAGCTGTTCATGAAGTTATGGTTGTTGATCGAGAAATCAGAAATATGATCAATGAAGGTAAAAGCATCGACATGATTAAGGATAAAGCAGTTGAATCTGGAATGAACACCTTAAAGGATGCGTGCAGAGATCTTCTATTAAACGGTAAGATTACCGTTGATGAAATGCTGAAGATTACTTATAGTACTGAAACGTAAGGGTAATCGATTACGAAGAAATCTGCAAGATTCAAATTACATAGATTGAACGTTGATAATAAGAGCTGAGACCAAATGGAGGTCATTGAATCGAGATGAAATCTTACTTTGGTTGAGTGAAGGGCATTAGACAAGTACTTCATGGCTCACGAATAGCGGGAAAGGAGTGTCGAAACTGTCTAATCGACAATTGCATTTTGATCGATATTAACGAACTGCTTAAAGAAGTTATGATAACCGGTGCATCGGATCTGCATATCACCGTAGGTATAAAACCTACTATAAGACTTAATGGTGATCTGACAGAAATGGATTATCCGAAACTGACACCGGAAGATACCGAATATCTTGGTAATCAGGTCCTCACAGAACGTCATAAAGAGGTATTCAATACTAAAGGCGAAGTGGATTTATCCTATACTTATACTGGAATCGGACGGTTCCGTGTCAATGTTTTTAAACAGAGAAACAGTATGGCCATGGCTTTTCGTTCCATTCCGACAGAAATTCCAACCATCGAAAAGCTGAAACTTCCTGATATCCTGCACACTTTAGCAAACAAGCGAAGAGGAATCATCCTAGTCACAGGACCGACGGGTAGTGGAAAGAGTACTACGCTTGCAGCGATGATTAACTATATCAATACGACCAGGAGAGAGCATATCATAACGCTGGAAGATCCCATAGAGTATCTCCATCGTCACAGTCAGAGTGTGGTCAACCAAAGAGAAATCGGTTCAGACTCGATGTCTTTTTCCAACAGTCTGCGTGCAGCCCTTCGTCAAGATCCGGATGTAATTCTTGTCGGTGAGATGAGAGATCTCGAGACCATCGGAACGGCACTTACGGCCGCTGAAACGGGTCACCTGGTTCTAGGTACGCTCCATACGGTAGGCGCAGCCAAAACCATAGACAGAATCATAGATGTATTTCCTCCATTTCAGCAGCAGCAAGTAAGAGTACAGCTAGCGGGTGTTATTGAAGGTATTGTTTCACAGCAGCTGATTCAGACTACTGATAAAAAAGGAAGAGTTGCAGCTCTTGAAATTATGGTTCCGACAATGGCAATCAGAAACCTGATTCGAGAAGGCAAAACGCATCAGATTCAATCTAGTCTCCAGACTGGAGCAAATCTAGGGATGGAAACTATGGATAAATCCCTTGTGGATCTTTACAATAGAGGGCTGATCAGCAAGGAAAATCTTGTTAAGTACTGTGTTGATCTTGAAGCGATCAAAAGATATACGAATGTCTAAATGTCAAAGAAATACTCAATAAAGGTGGTGGTGATTTGAGCGTATATAAATACACTGCAGTGCAGGCTGACGGAAAAGAGATTACAGAAGTCATGACGGCTGTGAGTATGGCCGAAGTTCAGGAAAAAATTAAAGCCAGAAATCTGCTTCTGATCAACGTAAAAGAAGACATTGAAAAGAAGTCTGCTGCTGAACAGCTTAGCTTTGGCGGAAAAGTAAATGCGAAACAGATCTCAATTTTCTGCAAACAGTTCGGTACACTACTGAAGGCTGGTGTTCCCGTCGCTGCTGGACTTGACATACTATATAGGCAAACTGAAAACAAGAAACTTAAAGAAGCGCTTGAAGATGTCTATACAGAAGTTCAGAAGGGAACACAGGTATCCACCTGTTTGAGAAATCATCCCAAAATCTTTCCAGATCTCATGATTAATATGGTCGAATCAGGAGAGATGACAGGAAATCTGGATAATGTAATGGACAGGCTTGCGATACATTATGAAAAGGATGCAAAAATAAACTCCAGAATCAAAGGTGCTTTGATTTACCCGATTGCCTTAAGTGTTGTGGCAATAACAGTGGTTATTTTCCTTATTACGGTTATCCTTCCAACATTTATTGGGATGTTTGAGGGTTCAGGAGTCCCGTTACCCTTGCCTACAAGGATATTACTCGGTATATCTCACTTCATAAGGGATTATTGGTATATCGTAATCGCTGTTATTGCTACTTTTGCGTATCTCATTACACGATACATAAACAGTGAAAGTGGACGATACCGTTATGATTCATTAAAGTTCAAAATTCCTGTTGTAAAGGGTTCAATAGATAAAATTGTAACAGCAAGATTTACACGTACATTAGGATCACTTTTAAGAAGTGGAATACCACTTATCGATGCTCTTGAAATTGCAGGAAGTGTAACGGGGAATGTGGTGATAGAAGAAAAACTTAACTATATTGCTGGTGAAGTGGAAAAAGGGGAAACTTTAGGTATTGCATTGAAAAGAACTCCGACCTTTGGTCCGATGGTTGTATCTATGATACAGATTGGTGAAGAATCTGGTAGCCTTGATGAGATGCTGGACAAAAGTGCTGACTTCTATGAACAGGAGCTTGAGGATGCCATAGATAGAATGCTAAAGCTCATGGAGCCTTTACTTATAGTGTTTATGGCAGTAATTATAGGGTTCATCGTCATAGCTATGATGATGCCAATGTTCGGTATGTTTGAAACTATATAAATTATAGTCAAAAATAAATCGAGAGTACTTGAAAGGGGTGGTTATATTAGGGTATAATAATAAAAGATTACTAAACGAAATAATAATATATTAGGAGGAATTAAAATGAATCAATTATTATCAAAGAAACTGAAAATGACGAAAAACAACAAGGGGTTCACCCTTATTGAACTGATTGTAGTTATTGCGATACTGGGGATTTTGGCTGCGATAGCTATTCCTAGATTGGGAGCGTTTCAAGGTACAGCAGAAAAAAGAGCAGATGAGTCGAATGCAAAATTGCTAAATACAGCTATTCAAGTTTATTATGCAGATAAAGGAGAGTATCCTGATGTAGCAGTAGCAGCAATAGCCACTCCAACTGTTGCAGAAGTTAATGCTTTAGCAACTGCAGTAGGAGAGTTTTTGGAAGAAGGTGCAGTTATAGAGTTTAATACTATCGGAGATATAGAATTTAAAGGTGCAACAGGAGCAATATCTGGAGTAGTATATACCGGGAATTAGGATCAAGCGCCATTAAAGAATATTAGATTATGACAAGTGAAGACAAGGGGACAGGGATATTGTCTCGTAGAAGTATCTCATTCGTAAAATTAAATTAGAACCAACAAGGAGGCTTGGAATCATACGATTCTGAGCCTTTGGTTATATTGTGGGGCTTTAATTTAATTAAAATATTATGCACATTTGGATTGTCCACTTCAAAAAGTCCATCTGGGTATATAATCAAATAGAATTCTAGAAAATAGACAAAAAACTTATTAATTAATCAAGATTGAATTTAGAAAATCGAAAAGAAAAAAACAAGACATGGGGACAGGTGTACTGTCTTAACTTAACAAATTAATATTTCATTTAAAGCTGCGGCTAAGAAGACAGCTCAGTCGCAAGCTCCCTTGCTAGGGTACCAGGTACCTTCTCAGACTAAAGTGTAAGAAGGGCAACAAAAAACCGTTCCAGGTACTATTGATTTGTTAACGGTAAACTGCAAAAAGAAGGGTGGATTTTATGAAATTTGGAGAAACTGAAATCATAAGAAGCGAAGGCGAAAACAGACTTCTGAAAATTGGTGCTAAACACGGACGAGAGGTTTATTGTGTTCTTGGGGGAGGAAAACCAACACTTCATTTTGATGACTATGAGGACGCATTGGAAGAATTTAATGTGCGTTGGATGCAGAGTAAATTTGGAGAGTAACAACCCTAAAATACAACCCGAGCAAGGCACTTAACTTATTACCTTGTTGATAACCGTGCCAAATAAAGGAGGCAACCAAGCCTGTCACCTAGCTTAATAACTTACTCAGTATTCTGAGAATATGAGTTAGTTAAGTATTACAATCATTTAAAGCAAAGCAAGACTTAGACAGATTATTTCTGCTTAATTCTTGCTTTCTTTTTACCCTGTCCACTTCAAAAAGTTTATAGGAGGTAAATCTTATGCTGAGTTGGAAAAATGAAACTAGTAGTACCTACATTTATTATGATGACAGTATGTTTCAATGCAAAGAGAATTATCGGACTTGGACAAGTTTTGATGGTAATGCTTGTGAATACTGGGATGTACCCCATATTGTATATGATAAAAAAGAAGGCATAGCTAAGTCTGTAATGCCATGGGAAGTTCATCAATATGAGGACTAAAGGGAACAGGGATATCGTCTAGTCGAATTGTCTCATAAGTAAATAAAAATCAACAAGGAGGCTTGGAATCATACGATTCTGAGCCTTTGGTTTTATTGTGGGGCTTTAGTTATTTAGTATTGTGGTATACTGAGATTAGTGTAAGATGCAGCAAGTCTAGGTAGTGAGGCTGGTGATCAGGATCAAGTGAAGATAATTCAGTTGATTAAGCTATGTTTGTTCATAATTTAATTTGAGAATATCTATCATATGATTAAGTAAACATTTTTAGTAAAATAAAAAAATAAATTACCTTAAAAATCCAAATATTATTTGGGTTTGTTAAGTATACTCAAAAACAGACCTGACGGTCTAAAATATCATACCAAATGCAATTTTATTCATAATGAAAATAAAAATGGCAAGCGAAAACTTTTTTTAAATTCACTTGCCGAATTCAAGTTCAATGCTATATAATAGAATAAAAGCAAATATTCCAATTAATTCCTAACATATATTTAAGTAGTATCTTTATATACATATTAATTTAAGGGGTGGATTGAGGTGCAGAATATCAAAAAAAACAGAGCTGGACTAACACTCATAGAACTTATACTTTCAATAGCAATAATTGGCTTGATAGCCGTTTCATTTATGCCACTTTTTGTGATGTCAGCAAAGACCAATAGTAAATCGGAGACAACTCTTGACTCTACATATCTTGGTAAAGATGCTATGGAATTAGCTTATGGTTTAAGTCAGGATATTTCTTATGAAAAATTAGGAGATGAATTAGTCGGTGAAGGATATAGTAAAATATCAGATAATGAATTTGGATATGAGTATAGTGATAATAAATATTTGAATATTAAATTTACTGAAGAAGGTAATTTAATAAAAGTGGTTGTAAAGATATATAAAGATATGAATCAATTAGAAGTACAGTATGAGTCATTGTATTCCTGGAAGGGAAGGGGAATTTTAAGTGAAGAATAAAAGAGGATTTACTTTAATTGAGTTAGTGATAGTTTTGGCATTACTAGGCATAGTTTTATCAATGATTTATTCACCTATTATATTTTCATTTAAGAATTTTGACATTCAAAATGAAAAAGCAAATATAATTTCAGATGCAAGGGCTACGATGGATTATTTAACTAGGGCGATAAGGAAAGCTGATACAGTTGAGGTCGTTGATGGCAATTTATCTATGGATTCAAAGATGTATAAATTAGAGGATAGAGTATTATTTAAAGAAGCTAAGAAAGTTATGGAAGGAATTGATGAATTAAACATAAATAAAGTTGATAAAACTATAAACATAGAAATAGTTATAAAAAATAGTAAGGGTGAAAATTATAAACTTTCGTCAATTATTAATATACGATAGGGGGAGGAGTATTATTTTAAAGAAAATATCGAAAGAACAAAAAGGCTTCGCTTTTATAATAACGATTTTATGTCTAGCACTAATGTCAATTTTGGGATTTGCAATTATAGGAGTTACAACATCTAATTTTAAAATGGCAAAAGTAGATAGTAGAAGTCAGAGTTCTTATTATATTGCGGAAGCTGGGGCAAATTATATGGTCGATAAAATTAATACAGAGGTAGAGAAAAATGGTAGTAAGTACAAAACTAACTCAGAATTCTTTCAAAATATTGAAAATAATTTTACAAAAAATATAGATACTCTTGATAGTTTTGAAGAAAATAATGGACAGCAACCAAAGGCTTTTATTACTGTAAGTCATGTTAGTACGGATGAAGATACCAGAGATTATAGAATAGAATCTATAGGGGAAATTGGAAACAGCAAAAGAAAGGTTAGCACAACAATATCAATAGGTTGGACTAAACAAGAAAATAATGAAATAATTGATAGCCTATTATTCTATTCAAAGAAATTTATCTTTAAAGGTTCATCAGTAAATGCTGTTTCGGGAAGTATAGTTATGGATGGCTTAGAGGAACATAATTTAAATGGAGGTTCAGCACTAAATATAACAAATATGTATTTTAACGGTCCTGTAAAGATGGATGGAGGTTCTGCATCTTTTGGTAGCAAAGATAAGCCAGGAAATATATATGTAAATGGAGATTTAGATTTTTGGAATGGCACTAGGGATGTATATGGTGATATTAGAGTAAAGGGCAAATTTAGACTAAAGGATGCTAAAATTCACGGAGATGTATATGTAGATGGTGATTTGGAATTAGGTTGGACTCCACAAATTGATAAAAATATATATTATACTGGCAAATTAATAGCACCAGCAAATTATAACAACTCCTTATTGAATAAATGTATAAAAGTAGATGGTGTAGATAGCTTTGAAATACCAATGGTTGATTTTAGTTTAAAGGAAGATAGTTGGTATAGTAGTAATGGATATGTAATTAAAGGTAATGAAACAGGGGTAATACCACATAATGCTAAAATGTTAGTAAACAATTATAAAAACACTAATTGGCAGAATGTAACAGGACAAGTTGTTATTGTTAGTAAAGGAGATATAATTTTAAGAGGTGGTAATGGATTTACAGGTGCTTTAATTGCTCCTAATGGGAGAGTTGAATATTCAGGTGATGGAACTTTTAATGGTGTAATAATATCTAAAAATGAGATTAATCTGCCAAAAGGGGGAAATCATTTTAATTTCAAGAGTTTAAAAGAAGTATTTGGAGATGATATACCAGTAATAACTAGTAGTATTGGTGGAGGAAGTGATGGTAACAATTCTGGAACAAATAATGCAAAGGTAACTATAAAAACAAATATTAAAGAAGAATAATTTACTTATCAGGGGGGGCTAAGGGGGGGTACTAATACGCAAAACCCCTCCTTTTTGCGTATTAATATCATACTTTTGCCCCAACCCATGTTGAGACGGTAGTATTGATGTCAAGGATAGAGAAATATTTATGCGAATGAGCAAGCTGAACAATGGGAAGAGATAGCAGCTTACATAGACCTAATAGCGTCAAGAAGAGAAAGAAAGAGAATTGATGAAGAAACGGAAATTGTGATTCCTCGAAGTGAAACGCCGGCATATCTAGAGTGGATCATATAGCAAATTTGTTTTAGTTTGAGATCAACTGCATTATCATGACTATATTTGTTAAAAGTACAGTTGAAATCAGTGTTCCAAAAAACTATAATTATTTAATGATGCAACTATAATCTTTTGTCTGTTATCAGATTAGTAGTACGGACTTATTTTTGGGGGTTGGGGAATGGAAAAGTCAAATTTCAGTATGGATAATTTATGGAACAGTATTATGGACTTTTCGAGCTCCATAATTCAATCCATTGATGTTAAAGGTGAATTTCTATACACAAATCAGACCTGGAGGGATACTCTGGGTTATTCTGATGAAGAAATCCTGATCAAAAATATATGGACTGTATTAAGCAAAAGGTCACACCCAGCTTATGTTAAGATAATTAACATGGTTATAGAAGGTATAGAGCCAGGTCATCAGGACTTGACTTACATAAAGAAGAATGGCGATGAGATCATATTATCCGGAACAATTTCCATTTTAAAAGACGAATATGGACAACCAATTGGCACTACAGAGTTTATGAAACTCTCAGCTTATGTCGATGAACCCTATAACCTGAAGGTTCCTATACATTCACTGCAGGATCAGACAGAATACGTCAGGGAATACAGCTATGACGGCAATATGCTACTTGGTCTGGAAGATCAGGATAGTCCAATCAACCGTTTTCTGGATTCGATTTACGACCTAGTGTTTTTCAAAGACATCCACGGTGTTTATAGAGGATGCAACAGTAACTTTGCAGCATTATTGAATCTTCCTAAGGGAAAGATTCTTGGAAGAGATGACTATGATCTGTATCCTAAAGAAGTTGCTGATATGTTTACTTCTAAAGATAAGCAGATTCTTAATGATCTTACACCTAGAAAGAATGAAGAGTGGGTCAGAAAATCAGACGGAACGAACAGTTTTATAGAAACCCTGAAGACACCTTACTGGGGACCTGATAATAAACTGATCGGATTTTTGGGAATCAGTCGTGACATAACGGAAAGAAAACTCGCTGAAGAAAAACTGGCTGAAAATGAGATGTGGCTGAATATCTACTTCACACAGTCTCTTAGTGCCAAGTTCTTTCTTATGCTGGACACTCCTGTGATATGGGACGACAGTATAGACAAAAAGAACACTCTTAAACAGATTTACGAAAATCTAAAAATGAATAGAATCAATCCAGCTATGACCTCGTTATATGGTAAGTCTGAAGAGGAAATTACTGCAAGTGAAACACCTGCAGCATTTTTCTGCGATATGCATGATGGTTTTAAGGACTGGATGGAGTTATTAGACAGAAGTCATCTTAATACAGTCACAAAGAAGCAACGCGCAAACGGCGAGTTCCTTTATGTTTCAGGAGACTATACCTGTCTCTATGATCACGATGGCCTTCTCATGGGAATCTTCGGGAATCAGAGAGACATCACAAAGGAAATGCTTGCAGAAGAGGAAAGTAAAGAAAGAGAGCTTTACCTGAGAACCGTACTTGAAACAACAAGAGACGGTTATTTTGCGATGGATGAAGAACTCAATATTATAGATGTCAATGAGGCTTACTGCAGAATGTCAGGCTATACTAGAGATGATCTCATAGGCATGAATATCAATGAACATACAGTAGATAATGATAAAGTCTCGACTATGGCCAGAGTAAACAGAATCTTTAAAACAGGTTCCGAACTTTTTGAAACAAGACACAGAAGAAGAGATGGAACTTTTTATGATGTGGAGATTTCGGTATCCACTTTAGCACCCAGTGAAATGAAACTCATCTGTTTTGTACGAGACATTACTGAGCGTAAGCAGCTGGAGAGCTATTTCCTTATTGAAAAGGATCTGTTCAAAAATACCATACATTCTGCTGCAGATGCCGTGATTTCAACCGACGCAGAAGGAAAAGTTGTCATCATGAACAGCATGGCAGAATCCATGACGGGCTGGACACAGGATGAAGCAACGGACAAGAGAATTGAAGATGTCTTCAATAATGTAGACGGAAGCGGAAATCAGCTTCAGAATGTAGCATTAAAGAGCATTGCTCAGAATAAAACCATAGAAATTACTGAAGACTGTCTACTCAGTACGAAGGATAACAGGAAGATATTTATCGAGCTAAGTGCAGCACCGATAACAGGCAGTGAAAATGATATCATCGGAGCCGTTGTCATGTTCAAGGACATCACAAAAAGGCGAGAAGAAATGAAGAACATTGAAGATCTCAGCTTCAGAGATGCGCTGACAGGTCTCAACAACAGAAGATACCTCGATGAGGCACTCACAAACTTAAATAACGACCTTAGTTATCCGCTGACCATTATGGTGGTGGATGTTAACGGACTAAAGCTTACAAATGATGCTTTCGGACATACAGCCGGAGATGCTCTATTGAAAGCAGTTGCGAAAATCTGCAGAGAAGTCACGAGAAACGGAGATATCGTATGCAGAACAGGGGGTGACGAATTCGTGCTAATCCTGCCAAACAGCGACAGAGCCCAGGCAAAGGCACTTAAAGACAGAATCGTATCCCTGGCATCAAAGACCAACATCGATTCATTGTCGGTATCTCTTGCTATCGGTTATTCGGTTATGAGAAGCGCTGAAGAGCAGTTCGAAGACGTATTTACTGAAGCAGACAACAACATGTACCGCAACAAGCTTAGATACGGAAAGACTGTGAAGAAGAAGACTATAGATAAGCTGATCAACAAGCTTAACCGAAAGCATGGCGACATCTGCCAGCACAACAGGAACGTTGCAAGATACTCGGAAGCTCTAGCTAATGCAATAAACCTTTCTGCAAAGGAAATCGAGGACATCAGGCTTGCAGCCAGTCTTCATGATATCGGTAAAGTGATGGTGTCCAAGGATGTTCTCCAGAAACAGGAGAAACTGTCAGACAAAGAGATGAACCAGATCAGGAAACATTCGGAGATCGGCTATCAGCTTCTAAAAGAAGTGGATGATTATAAGCATCTTGCAGAGATTGTGCTCAGCCATCACGAATGGTGGAACGGCTTAGGATACCCGAGAAATCTCAAAGAAAAACAGATTCCGCTTCTGGCAAGAATCATTGCAGTAACTGATGCGTATGAAACCATGATCGGCAAAAGAAACTACAAAGAATCGATCGGAAAAGATGAGGCAATAAAGGAACTGAAAGCCTGTGCAGGTACCCAGTTCGATCCAGAGCTTGTAGAGTTATTCGTAAACAAAGTCATTCCAACCCTGTAATGCAGGGAACTACTTTGATTGAAGAAGCATCTAGGATGCTCAGGTTTGTCATATTCTCGAACTATTTGTTAAATAATCATAAATGGAGCCGGATGTTCATCATCTGGCTCTAATTTTATAGTATGCTTAATATAGTATAAGTACTTCGTATTTGATCGAATGAATAAAACAGAAGGAGAAATGAATATGAATGAAAAAACACCATCCTTTGCAGTCAAGGTTTTAGTCGCAGTCACCTATGCAATCATGATTATTATGAATGCTCTGGCCAATATTCTTCCAATAAACAATATCAGCACGGGAGACGTATCTGACTTATATCCTAATCTGTTTGCTCCAGCCGGAATCACTTTCAGCATATGGGGAGTCATCTACTTTCTTCTTGCACTGTACGTACTGTATCAGTTCGGCATACTTAAAAGTGATAAGGGAGAAGGAAACGGTAACCTTCTCACAAAAATCGGTCTTCTCTTCTCGGTCTCTTCCATAGCAAATGCAGTATGGATTTTAACCTGGCATTATGGACAGATCCTGTTATCCGTGTTTATTATGCTCGTTATACTCATCTGTCTGATTCTCATTAATCTTTCGACAAGAAATGCGACTTTAAGCGGGCGAGAAAAACTGTTCGTCAGACTGCCTTTCAGTATTTACTTTGGATGGATTACAGTTGCGACCATCGCAAATGTGACAGCACTACTGGTAGATATCGGATGGAATGGCTTCGGCATCTCAGAAGTCATCTGGACAGTCATCATACTGGCTGTAGGTGCCGCCATAGCCATCGCGACCATGTTCTCCATGAAAGATATGGCTTACGGCCTTGTACCCATCTGGGCGTACGCAGGGATACTAATCAAGCATCTCAGTGACGAAGGATTTAATGGAGAGTATTTTACAGTCATTGCAGCAGCAGCTGTTTGTATTCTTCTCTTTATCATGGCAGAAGGGTATCTCTTTTTCTCATCAAACAAAAAGATCGTATACTGATTAGCAGAATCAAAGGCAGACCAGTATTATTTGACAGCATTCAGAGACCTCCTCATGAGTTTAAATGAGGAGGCTTCTTCTGTTTTAAACTGGGTTTATCATCAATGCAGATATAATAAGAGATTTGCAGATGGTTAATTTTTTACCAATGAAAACAGTTCTTGTTCAGTAATTAAAAAGTATAGTAAATAGGCACTCCTTCAAGGAAATGGATTAAAATCTGTCACCTGACAAGAAATATCATTGTGAATCAGTCAAGAAAACTTCTGTTTTATTGAATTCCTGCAGTTTTCATGAGTCTGAGGAATGTAGTGTAAACGTTGAACATCAGATTATATCGGGTATAATGAAGTCATTAGAACCAGAAAAAAGGGGTGTTGTTTGTGATACAAGACATTAAAATCGAACTGAGAAAAGAACTGCTGGAAAAACCGCAGGATATGAAGAAAGTTAAATTCGGAAAGACTTTCACTGACCATATGTTCCTGATGAACTATAACAGCAAGGATGGATGGCATGATGCCAGAATCGTTCCGCATGAGCCTATTCCGATGGATATGGGTGCCATGGTATTTCATTATGCTCAGGAAATATTCGAAGGAATGAAAGCATATAGAACAGAGAGTGGGGATATTCAGTTCTTCAGACCTTATGAAAACATCAGAAGAATGGCTGCATCAGGTGAAAGAGTAAGTATGCCTGCTGTAGATGAAGATATGTTCATGGAAGCGCTGAGAAAGCTTGTAGAAGTGGAGAAAGAGTGGGTGCCGAAAGAAGAAGGAACTTCACTTTATATCAGACCATTCATGATCGCAACAGATGTGGGTCTTGGGGTACACGCATCAGATAACTACCTGTTCTGCATTCTTACCTGTCCGGTGGGCAGCTACTATCCGGAAGGAATCAACCCGATCAGAATCATGATCGAGGACGAAGATGTCAGAGCTGTGCGCGGCGGTACCGGATTTGCAAAATGCGGCGGTAACTATGCAGCTTCCATCAGAGCTTCAGTTAAGGCAGGCAAGAAGGGCTATTCACAGGTTCTCTGGCTTGATGGCGTAGAAAGAAAGTATATCGAAGAAGTCGGTGCGATGAACATCATGTTCAAAATCGACGGAAAGATTGTTACGCCTTCACTTAACGGTTCAGTACTTCCAGGCGTGACAAGAAAGTCAAGCATTGAACTTCTGAAATCATGGGGATACGAAGTTGAGGAAAGACTCATCAGCGTTGATGAACTTGTTGAAGCGGCTAAAGCAGGAAAGCTTGAAGAAGCATGGGGAACAGGAACAGCAGCAGTTGTAAGTCCAGTCGGCTGGCTGACCTATAAGGATGAGACCTATGAAGCCACAGGAAGTAAGATCGGTGAAGTCACACAGAAACTTTATGACGGCCTTACAGGTATTCAGTGGGGTAAGATCGAAGATACCCATGACTGGATCGTCAAATTATAGTATTGAAATAAAAGCATATAAAAAAGCCTCATGTTTCTGTAAACATGAGGCTTTCACATATAATCTCAAATCTCTGTATGATCATAATTCTGTAAAATTAAAAATTAAAATTAAATTATTGCCGGTGTCTTCAGATTTTCTGATATTTCAAGATCGATTTCTCCTGCATACATTGAAGCATAACCTTCGTAAAGCAGTTCCAGATTATCGATGCTGTAGAGATCGCTGGGAGAGATAATTTCAGGTTCTTTATCCATATCATAGATCCTACAGTTGATCAGAAGTTCTGAGACAAACTGAGAACAGAAATAGTGGTGCTTTCTTTTTAAAGGAATACCAAATTTCGCACCCACCAGTCCGATCAGATTGTAGTGATATTTATCAGCCTCATTCTGAAACTTTGCCAGTTCCTTCTTGAGGGAATCATACTGCAGCTTTGTTACTTTAACCTTATAAATCAGGCAGCGGGCTTCAGTATACTTCTGGTATACGCCTCCTTTTAAGTCTTCTTCAACAAATCCGCCCGAAAAAGGATTGTCAGGATTCGTACGACCGAAGGAATACATTTTTGTGAAGCTGTCATCGAAACTGATGGATGCGTGAACATACTTCATGTCCGAAAAGGTAGCGATGACCCTTGATAACCATGTGCCTGTTTTAGTAAAAACAAGATAGATGTAAGATTCCATTTTAGATGCCTCCTCTCTTCATGTCTATAGTCTACATTCAGATATTATAGTCCCCAATTCTTATAAATCTATGAGGATTTCTTGATTTTCTTATTTATCCATCTAAATTATATCCTAAAATATAAACTTTTTGTTAAAACGGAGATAAATATATACAAGAAAACCTTTTCTGAGCCAGATTATTTATCCGCGCAAATAAAATACTCTTAGTTATAATCGTTTTCGTGTTATGATAAAGATAATAATAACTTGACTTGGAGGAAACAAATGGTAGAGGAAAAACGATTTGCTGTATTGATCGATGCGGACAATGTCTCCGCAAAATACATAAAATACATCCTGGATGAAGTCTCCAATTATGGCGTTTCAACCTATAAAAGAATCTATGGTGACTGGACATCACCAGGCACTGCATCCTGGAAAGAGATTCTTCTTGAAAATTCAATTACACCTGTACAGCAGTACAGTTATACCGTAGGTAAGAATGCGACAGACTCAGCCATGATCATTGATGCCATGGACATCCTCTATTCGGCTAATGTTGAAGGTTTCTGCATTGTATCAAGCGACAGCGATTTTACAAAGCTCTCTTCCAGATTAAGAGAATCCGGAATGCTTGTTGTGGGAATGGGTGAAAAGAAGACCCCAAAGCCTTTCATTGCTGCCTGTAATCAGTTCAAATATCTGGATGTACTCCTTGAGTCGGATGAGAAGAATGCCCACGAGGATAATTCTGAAAAGACTGTCCGTCAGGAATCGAAAAAAGGTATACCTGAAGCAGTGCCTAACGGCAATGGGAAAAAACCTGTTAAAACCGAAAAGACAGATGATCAGAAGAGCATGACAGATATCGAAGTCATCAAGGCTACAGTGCACAAGATGATGAATGAAGTGGAAGCTCAAAGTATGAATATGGGTGAAATCGGAAACAGACTCGTGAAAAGATATCCTGACTTTGATGTCAGAAACTATGGGGACACAAAGCTTTCCAAGTTCCTTAAGAAGTTTGATTTCCTTGACTTCAATACTAAAGGTAAAGATGGTACATCCATGTGGGTTTCACTTAAGGGAGAAGGGAAAGAGGTTATAGAAGAGCCTGTACAGCCTATTCAGCCCCAAAGAAGAACCTATAGAAGAAAAGCGAAGAAGAAATAGCAAAGAGAGATCTGCCAAATGCCTGGACTTATATCCGGTCATTTGGCAGTTGACTTATACTCCTATCGGTGAAGAAGATGAGAACCTTTACTTTAGATACATCCATTTTAAGTAATCGGCTGTGGACTCTGCAGGGATGATTCTCTAAATCTGGATAGATGAGGGCTAAAGTGACGGATTCTACATAGAAGCAGACGATCGGATGCTGGAATTAAGAGAGCGTAGTCGTTTAGAAAAAACCTTCAATTTCTCACTCTAAAATTCAAAGAAACTCTGTTCATAAATGAAGTTCTTTGTTATAATGAATAGGCAGTCAAAAAACTGCACTTATGGGAGGATAACTCAGCTGGGAGAGTGCCACCTCGACAAGGTGGAAGTCGCAGGTTCGAGTCCTGTTCTTCCCACCATAAGTAATCTGAATCGGAAACGGTTCAGATTTTTTATTTTATATAGAATTATGTATTAAGGCTGAACCCGAAACTCCTCTCGCACAATATTTTTTGAAAATCAGGAGAGAATAGATTATATTGTAACTAGAAAAGAATGGAGGATAAAAAGATGAGATGGATTAATGTCATAAACACGGTGATTGGTCCCTTGACCATCATTGATACAGATAACAGTATATCGCATATTCACTTTGGGGAAGTCAAAGTAATGGGAATTGAAGAACGAAAGACAGAACTTATCGCTGAGGCGGAAAGACAGATCAATGCATTCTATAAAGGAGAAAGGGATACTTATGATCTGCCTCTGACGCTTCAAGGAACTGAATTTCAGAATAAAGTGTGGAAAGCGCTTCTTGAGATTCCCAGAGGAGAGACAAGATCCTATAAAGACATTGCAGAGGCCATCGGGAACCCCAATGCCTCAAGAGCTGTTGGGATGGCGAACAATCGTAATCCCATTCCGGTGATTGTGCCGTGTCACAGGGTAATCGGAAGGAACGGAAAACTTGTGGGTTTCGCAGGAGGTATCGACCTTAAAGAAAAGATGCTCCTGATTGAAAAAGAAATTCATAACCTATGAAGCCCAAAGAAATATGAACATCTGTCATACATGTTTCACTATCATTTCATCAAAACGTAAAAGAATGTATTCATATTAGCGCTATAGTATAAGATAACAATTATCAATATCAAATATAAAAGGAGTGTTATCTTGTGAAAAAGCTGGTTGGAACATTTAGAACAGAGGAAGAAGCTATTCTGGCAATAAATGACCTGAAAGATATGGGGCTTGATCCTCATGAAATCACAGTCGTTACCCATGATCCTTATGACTACAATTCCATCAAGGGTTATAGCGATGTCATCACACCGGGAAGTCTGCAGGTTGGAAGTGTATACCATGGTGAGGGTGTCCACAATTTCGTGAGCTCACTTTCACACTATGGCATTCCGGAAGAGAAAGCAAGAATCTATAATGAAGGATTCAGAGAAGGAAGATTTCTGGTATTCATCGGTCTTGATGAACACATCAGGAACCATATGGACAATCCGGGCAGCTACCGAGCACCTGATCTCTTCATAGACGATATTGAAACACCGGGAACCTATACCATCCTATCCGCACATAATGAAGAACCTGATACACCAGGTATGTATGTGGCAGAAGAGTATGGAAACAGACCGACAAATCCAGGTACTTATGAGGACCCTATAATCGATGATGAAATCATCACACCAGGAACCTATACTGAGGATGAAGTGATCGATCCTCCACATCATATGGTCAGAAATCCAGACGATGATGAAACCGATCCTGTATTCAATGACAGGAAGGTGGAAGATGATCTCAGAAGAGATTTAGATAGAGACATCAGAACAGACAGAAAGGATCCGTTTGATCCCGACAGGACACCTCCTGGCCATACCGATGAGGATGTCCTCTACAGGACCAAGGACAATATTCCTGTGACAGAGGATGATTTCGATCCAGTTTATAATGAAAGAGATCTGAAAGATAGAGTAGATCCGGAGAAATCAGACAGAAATAAATCGGTGGATGAAACCGATCCGTTCGATCCGGACAGACCCCTTTATTAATCTCACATATATTAATCTAACACAGGGAGAGGAGAAATCCTCTCCTTTTCTAATGGATGAAAGATACATCCTTATATTTAGTGTATTTTCTAAAAATTTATCAGACTTTTGACTTTTTTTCCGTAAATTGCGATAAAATGGATTTAAGTTGTAATGGTTTACTTGATACGATGAACAGGGGGATCGGATCCGATGGAGAAAGTACTGATGTTAAGTGAAAAAAGTGTAATGGACGACCATACCAAAATGCTTAAGGAGAAGATGATGCTCGAGCACTTCGTGACCACTTATCTGGGAAACAAGAAGATTCTCGTAATCCGTGTATCTGAAGATGAAAAGCAGATTCTGGAAGAGCTTGAAGAGATCAGCAGCAGGATGGATAGAGCTTTTCTGCTCCTTGATGGTAAAACACTGACGCCAGAAATGATCAGGGAAGTGGACAAGAGAAAGGATGAGTCTCTCCTTGTTGCGGTGAAAAATCTGAGTCAGCTGAGAAATCTGGATAAACTTGAAGAAGCGGCTGTGATCAGAGCAATCATGAATATGGCTGATCCGGGCAATCTGGAACTGGAATTCCATAAGGACAGCTCATTTATCTTCCTTGCTCAGGATAACTTTCCAGGACCGGAAATGGCATCCATCAGTCTCACCTGGGCATATGAAAGTGTATTTCTTGACTGCAGAGACTTCAGGACCAAGGTGATGAATCATCTGAAAAGCTACAAGGAGAAGTTTCTGAGACTAAGTGAAAGTGTGGAGTATAAAGGCAGAAAGTATGATCATATTCTGCCTGAGAAATATTATGAGATGAATTTCTCACCGGAAGTTTCTGAAAAACTGATCAGTTCCAAATTTCTTTCCACCATCAACTGGAACAGATTTTCCCATCATCTCAATTCATCCCAGGTCATGGCAGTGAATTTCTTCTATCCTCTGATCAAGCATCAGGAGCTGGATGTATTTCTAGGTCTCGCAGGTATCGATGATGAAATCATCTACGATGAAAAACATATCGTTTTCGATAAAAAATCGGAAAAAGAGAATACCGAAGGGCGAAGGACCTGCTTTGATCTCTATCTGAAGCTGAAATCTGGTAAGGAAGTGTACATCAAGACGAATTATACCAACGGATGCTATGGAAGAGCTGTGGATGAAGGGTATGCAGAGCGCTACAGAGAGGTCTATGAACCCATGCTTAAAGGCTCTGATCTTCTTAAAGAAGAATACAGAACGGAAGCGTTTTTTATGGACAACTACAGATTTATGAGGAGCATTGCTCATCTGGATAAAAACAGTCACCTCATTGTGATTTATCCACGAGAAAACTGGGAGATCAGGGAAAAATCTCTGAAATTCAAGGATGAGATACTCGAACCAGAATACTCTGGAAATTTTGTTCCCATAGCATGGGAAGAACTCCTGGGGCTTACCATTGAAAAAGTTAAGGACAACAATGTTGCTGTTTTCTATGACTCCTGGTTCAAAGACAAGTATTTCAGATACTGATGCCCACTGCATAAAGGAAGTGAATAAAGTGGAGAATAATGACTTCAAGTCCGTAAGAAGCTGGATGCACCGAAATGCACGACCCATTGATCTTGCCAGATGGGCATATCATTTTGAAGAGGGTTCCAAGGATCGTGTCATCGATGCACTCTCATTTTATCAGAATGAAGACGGAGGATTCGGTCATGCTCTGGAACCGGATTCATGGAATCCAGGATCAACACCGATCACCACAAACACTGCAGCCGAAATCCTGAGAGAAGTGGCTCATCAGGACAGGAAGCATCCCATGATTAAGGATATGCTTAGATATCTGGAATCCGGTCACGGCAAAAATGAGGATAAATGGCTTTTTTCCATTCCCGAGAACAATCACTATCCACATGCACCATGGTGGAGTGCAGAAGATGCGGGTACAGTCACAAAGTTCAATCCTACGGCGTCACTGCTTCGCTTTATTCTGGACTTTGGAGACTATGATTCTGACCTTTATATGATGGCACTGAACGAGATGGAAAAGATGAAAACGGAATTTTTCGAGACTCATGAACCCAGCATGCATGATCTAATCTGTCTGGAAGCCATAAGACCCTATCTGGATGAAGAAAGGCTGAATGAGCTGGAAGATGAAGAAATTGAAAAGAATCCGGAAAACTGGAAAGACTATACCTGCAGACCTTCCGCCTTCATTAAGGACCCGGATCATCCGCTCATGAAAACACAGAAAAAGCTGCTTGAAGTTGAGCTGGATCTTCTGGAAAAGACCCTTCATCCCAGCGGATACTGGGAAATCAACTGGACCTGGTCCGATTTTGAGGAAGAATTCCATATTTCAAGAAACTGGTGGAGAGCAGACCTTACTCTGAAAAATCTGCTCCTTCTGAAAGCTTTTGGCAGACTGAAATGATGAAAGATGAGTAAAGATCAGTAACTGATAAATCTTCAGATTTCAAAGATCACAGGATATCAAGGACCTTAACCGGTCCTTTTCTCATCTGCTGTTTCCATAATTTCCCGTTTGCTGTAGTATAATAATCACTGTAGATGAAACTTAAGGAGACAGTTATAAGTATGGAATATTTTAAGGAAATGGACTTCTGCACCGTCTGTCCGAGGGACTGCGGAGTCAATAGAAATAAAGGACAGATGGGGTACTGCAGAGCAGGAAGCGAGCTTCTTGTTGCAAGGGCAGCTCTTCATATGTGGGAAGAACCCTGCATATCAGGGGATAAGGGGTCAGGAACCGTATTTTTTTCAGGATGCAATATGGGGTGCGTGTTCTGTCAGAACCATGAGATTGCAAAGGGACAGGTCGGGAAGAGCATAACGGTAGAAAGACTTTCTGAAATCTTCCTGGAACTGAAGGAAAAGGGTGCGGAAAACATCAATCTGGTCACCCCAAGCCACTATGTGCCTCAAATCATAGATGCCCTCCGAAGAGCAAAGAATAAGGGAATGAATCTGCCTGTGGTGTATAACAGCAGCGGATACGAAAAGGTGGAGACCATAAAAAGCCTGGAAGGACTTGTTGATGTCTATCTTCCGGATTTCAAGTATCTTGATTCTGATGCTGCGAAAAAGTATTCAAACTGCTCTGATTATGAAGTTCATGCCAAAGCTTCATTACAGGAGATGGTCAGGCAGACCGGGCATCCTGTGTTTGATTCAAAGGGTATGATTCTAAAGGGCACAATAGTCAGGCATCTCAGTCTTCCCGGACTTCTTCATGACTCCAAAGATATCCTGACTTATCTTTGTGACACTTATGGAAGAGAAATCTTCATCAGCATCATGAATCAGTACACGCCGGTTATAAAGCTTGAAAAGTATTCCGAACTTAATCGTAAAGTGACCATGGAGGAATACGATGAACTCATTATGTTTGCCAGACTGATCGGTATCAGAAATGCCTATATACAGGAAGACGAGACACAGGATGAGAGCTTTATTCCTTCTTTTAACGGTGAAGGTGTTTAGAATAAAGAGTTAAATAGAAGTGGGGAGGAGTGAAAATGGAACTTCTGAAAAAGATGAAAAGAAAAGAACATCAGGAAATGATCTTAATCAATGCGCCCGACTCTTTCTCAGGGTATCTTTCAGAAATGAGAGAAGTCCTCTCGATAAGAGAGGGACTGGGTGAAGATCATGCGGATTTTCTTCTGGTGTTCTTCACCAGCATTGATGAGATAGAGAAACTGGCACCGGGTATTCTGGAGAATGTGACGGAGGATCCGTTAGTCTGAGCAGCTTATCCAAAGAAGTCATCCAGAAATCTGAAATCAGATATCACAAGGGATAAGGGCTGGACGGTTTTCGGTGAGTATGGCTTCGAACCGGTCAGCCAGATTTCCATCGATGACGACTGGTCCGCGCTCAGATTTAGGCTCGTAAAGAACATCAGAAACTTCAAAAGAAACGAGAAGATGATTCTGTCAGAAGAAGGCAGGAGCCGGTCCGAAAAGGAAAGCGGCGAGATCAGGTAATGTAAATGTGAAGAGCATGGAAAACTTCATCATTTCAATCAAAAGGAGAAGAACATTCGAGGGTGTTCTTCTCCTTTTTCGGGTTAAGGATTTATATACGGGTAGATGCCTTGCTATGATAACTCAGTTTTGACTGTCCTGTGTAATGAGCTTTTTCATATCGCTGACGATTTCAATTGTCGAGTGACTCACTCTCAGTTCCCAGGTCATGAACCGGATTTTATTCTTTATTTTTTCAATCTCACCCTGATCGTTTGTAGAGACAAAGATCGTAACATTCATGGCATTTTCCTCGCCGTCTATGGACCAGATATGCAGATGGGAAACAGCATGAACGTGTTCGATTTTCAGAATGTCTTTCTCCAGTCTGTTAAGGTCTACATGGGCAGGCACACCTTCGAGAAAAATATGCATGGTGGAAACGAAGAGGGGAAGAGTCTTTACAAAAATGAATATGGAAATCATGATGGATAAGATCGGATCCAGAATATACCAGTCGGTAAAACGAAGTATGATGCTTACAATGAGTACCCCAGCCCATCCAAGAAGATCTTCCAGCATATGGACATTCAGAACCTTCTCATTCTTGCTTGACCCTTTACTGAGCAGCCATGCGGCATATCCGTTAAGGACAATGGCGATGACTGAAAGAAAAAGCATTCCTTCAGCGTTGACCTTTTCAGGGTGAAAGAGTCTTGGAACGCTTCTTGTGAGAAGCAGAAGCGACCCCAGAAGGAGAACGGTAGCGGTGATCAGGGCGCCCATCAGAGAAAATCTCTGGTGACCGAAGCTGAAACGGTTGCTCGGTTCCTTCTGGGCATACTTCTGGAAAAACCAGGAGAGTCCAACGGAAACCGAATCACCGAAATCATGGATGGCGTCGGAAAGTATAGCCACACTGTTGAAAAGAAGACCAAAGACCACTTCAAAAATGGAAAAGAAAAGATTGAGGAAAAAGACGATTCTGATATTTTTTATGGACTGCTCAGGATCAGAAAAATCAGTATGGGCGTTGTGACTCTTTATTCCAGAATGCTTATCTTCACTGACATCAGAAGCTGATTTCTTAGGGAATGCAATAATCTTTTCCTGTGCCAGAATCATACTGACCTGATCCTCATCCATTTCTTCTGATAGCGTCAGTTCACTGGTATCATAATCGATGTGGACATCCTGACCATGTTTCAGGTTAGAAAGCTTAGATTCAAGTCTTTCACCGCAGTCTCTGCAGTGGACACCTTGCAGTCTGTATATTCTCATGGAGAGCACTCCTTTATTTATGTAATCGAATACAGGTTTATTCAGGCATAATGAGCGGATCATCCTGATGTCGCCATAGTGTAATCGTATCATGGCTTAACTTTATTGGAAATCATTAATAGTGAAAAATATGTATCTAAATAATGAATAATTTATCGTTTTAGGATATCAATAATGCTTTATATTTCTGAATGTATTAAACCTGTACGAACAGGATTGACAACGATTGCAGTATTGGTTAAAATTAAGTCGAAGCAAACATATTAAGGTTTGTTTAAATTATTGCAGATGAGTTGAAACAGAATAATCCTGCAGATGAGACGCTTTGAAAATTGGCTGAATTTTCAAAGTATTACCGAGGCTGTTTTATTCTGTCGATTTATCTGCAAAAAAAAAGAGAGGGGAAAAAAGAATGAAAAAAAACCGTAAACTTGTCATCTTGTCAGCACTACTTTCAGGAATGATGCTTCTATCCATCGGTTGTTCAACAGGAACTGATGACGGAGAAGAGGGAAATGGCGGAAGTGTGGACATTGGTATTGTTCTTCCCACAAAAGACGAACCTCGCTGGGTTCAGGATGAAACCAGATTCAAGGAAGCTCTTGAAGACACAGACTACTCTGTAGAAATTCTATTCAGCCAGGGATCTTCCGCAAAAGAAAAAGAAAATGTGGAATCACTTTTAACAAAGGGCATTAAAGTCCTCATCATCTGTCCACAGGACGGCGATGCAGCAGCGGCAGCAGCAGAAGCGGCAGCAGCTGAAGGCGTTAAGGTTATTTCCTATGACAGACTGATCACTGGAACAGAAGCTGTCGATTACTATGTAACATTCGACTCCATTGCTGTCGGCGCAGCTCAGGGACAGTATCTCATAGACAAAGCAACTGGCGAAGGAAACCCATTATATCTGTATGCTGGTGCAGCATCAGACAACAATGCATTCCTGTTCTTTGAAGGTGCATGGAGCGTTCTTCAGCCTAAGATCGCAGACGGCACATTTGAAATCAAGAACTCACCAGAAGCTGTTACACTACAGGATAAAGCAGAACTGACAAGAGACGAAATGTCCAAGATCATCGGTCAGATTACAACAAACTGGGATTTCAATGAAGCGAAGAACAAGGCAGAATCCCATCTGACATCTGCTTCCGCTGAAGATAAGGGTGATGTATTTATCCTTGCTCCAAATGACGGAACAGCAAGATCCATAGCAGATACATTCGGTACAGACTCTGACGTGACAAGCTTTGTTGTTACTGGACAGGACGCTGAAATGGCTTCCGTACAGTATATCATCGATGGAAAACAGTCAATGACAGTATTTAAGGATGTCAGAACACTTGTTAAGGACTCCATAGATATGGCGGTATCCGTACTTAAGGATGAAACACCAAAAACTACTGGCGCTTATGACAACAAGTCTAAAGAAGTTCCAGCTAAGCAGACAGAAGTTATTACTGTAGATCAGGAAAATGTAAAGGCAGCTCTTATTGACTCAGGTTACTATGAAGCTTCCGAATTTACAGGTCTGGAATAAATCTCGTTTGAGATAATATTTAGATGATCATTATAGTGAAAGCCTTCATGGCTTTCACTATTTATGATATGGGTGAAAATATGATGATGATTTCATCAGCTTGCAGTTCTTAAAGCTGATCAATCATGCGTTAAGAGGAGAGGGAAATTATGGAAAAAGCCCTTAAGACCGACTATATCCTGGAAATGAAAAACATCACAAAGGTCTTTCCAGGGGTTAGAGCGCTGGACGATGTGAACTTCAAAGTAAAAAGAGGTGAAATTCATTGTCTTGTGGGAGAAAACGGAGCCGGAAAATCGACTCTGATGAAAGTTCTCTCAGGAGTATGGCCACATGGCTCTTATGATGGAGATATCATTCTAAATGGGGAAATTCAGAAATTCCAGGGCATTCATGACAGTGAAAAAGCGGGAATTGCTATCATATACCAGGAACTGGCTCTCATTCCGGAACTGACTGTTTATGAGAACATCTATCTCGGCCATGAAATCAAAAAAGGCAGAACCATCGACTGGAATGAAACCATACAGAAGTCACAGGAAATGCTGAGACGTGTAAGACTCAACGTCAATCCTGAAACCAAGATCAGGGATCTCGGTGTGGGTAAACAGCAGCTCGTGGAAATTGCAAAAGCATTCAGCAAGAATGTCAATCTGATCATTCTGGATGAACCAACGGCAGCATTGAATGATGATGACTCAGCTAACCTTCTTAAACTTCTGAAGGAACTCAAGGAGGAGGGCGTAACCTCCATCATGATCTCCCATAAGCTTAAGGAAGTCATCGAGATTGCAGATACTGTTACGGTGCTTAGAGACGGTAAAACAGTCTGTTCACTTTCCAAGGAAATGGGTGAGATATCCGAACCGGTTCTCATCAGGAACATGGTCGGTCGTGCCATCGATGATATCTTCCCAAAGAGATTGGAGAAAAATATCGGAGAAGTGCTCCTTGAAGTGAAGAACCTGAATGCAGTAGATCCTGTCTCAGGGAAGAAGATTCTGAAAGATGTCAGCATTCATGCTAAAAAAGGTGAAGTCGTAGGCATCGCCGGACTCATCGGAGCTGGAAGAACAGAGCTTGCAAGGAGTATTTTCGGAAATCCCAAGGGATACAGAATGGATGGAGACATCTATCTTAACGGAAATAAGATGGACTTCAAGCACCCGAAGGATGCCATCAAAGCCGGAATCGCCTATGTCACAGAAGACCGAAAAGCCGAAGGGCTGATCCTTCTGCAGGACATCAAAAACAACATCACTTTAGCAAACCTGAAAGGTATAGCCAGTAATGGTATCGTCAATGAAAATGAAGAGATCAATATCGGGGAGCATTACAGAAAATCCCTGAATATCAAAACTCCTTCCGTTGAGCAGCTCATCAGAAATCTCTCCGGTGGAAACCAGCAGAAGGTATCCATCGGAAAATGGCTCAACACCACACCACAGGTGCTGATTCTTGATGAACCGACAAGAGGAATCGATGTCGGTGCCAAGTTCGAGATCTACACCATCATCAACAGTCTGATCAACCAGGGGATGAGCATTATTATGATTTCCTCGGAGCTTCCGGAAGTACTCGGGATGAGCGATCGTATCTACGTGGTGGCTCAAGGTAGAATCACGGGTGAACTCACCGCTGAAGAAGCGACTCAGGACAAAGTCATGGAACTTGCTACAATCTAGGAGAAGTGAAGGAGGATTAATCATATGGAACTTTTTAATGATCTCAAAACTATGCTGAGAAAGAACATCAGAGAATATGGAATGTTCATTGCTCTCTTTGCAATTATGCTCGTTTTCTCGATTTTAAGCGACGGCGTTTTCATGTCGCCAAGAAACATCAGCAACCTGATCAACTCAATGGGTTATATCGCAGTTCTTGCTGTAGGTATGACACTTGTTCTGATCATCAAGCACATTGACCTTTCAGTAGGTTATGTGGCAGGCTTCATGGGTGCAGTTGCAGCTATGCTACTGACTACCTACAAGCTTCCCGTGGCTGCAGTGCTTCCGATCATTCTTGTGATCGGTATTGCGATCGGACTTTTCAACGGTGCCCTCGTTGCAAAACTGCATATCCCGGCCTTCGTTGTATCGCTTGCAGGCATGCTGATTTTCAGAGGAGCTCTGCTTCAGGTCACCGCAAAAACAGGAACCATCATCATTCCAAATAAGACATTCAATAACATCGGTACAGGTTATATTCCGGATCCCTTTAAACTCATTCCGGGCTATCATACCCTGACCATTGTTCTTGGAGCACTGTTTATCGTGTTCTATGTATGGTCTCAGTTCAAAAACAGAAAGAACAAGCTGAAGTATAACTTTGAAGTCACACCCATCAAGATATTCTATCTGAAGATGGTTTTCATATCATTTCTGATCGGATATGTGACATGGATTCTTTCTGACTACAACGGTTTATCATGGACTGTCGTCATTGTGCTGATTGTTGTGGCAATCTACCACTTCCTGACCACAAAGACAGTACTTGGAAGGCACATCTACGCCGTGGGCGGTAATGATGAAGCAGCTACATTAAGCGGTATCGATGTCAAGAAAGTCACCATGTTTGTGTTTGCATCCATGAGTATGCTCGCAGCGCTTTCAGGCATTCTCTTCACAGCAAGACTTCAGTCCGCGACGGTAACTGCGGGTACTGGCTTTGAACTTGATGCCATCGCTTCAGCCTATGTTGGTGGCGTTTCCGCTGCAGGAGGAGTAGGTAAAATAACCGGATCCATTATCGGAGCTCTGGTTATGGCATCCCTTACAAGTGGTATGAATCTTCTTAATGTAGGTGCATCCTATCAGTATATGATCAGAGGCGCGATCCTTATCCTTGCAGTCATCTTCGACGTACAGACAAGAAAGAAGAAGTAGCAGCAAAAAATTAAAGAAGCGATTCTGAAATCGTGACCCGGACATCCACAAGCTGGCTGATCTTGGGTCACTTTTTGTTTACCGGCTGATTAAAAGAAATGGTCTTTAGTTAATTTTCGTGATGAGGTATGATGAAGAGAAGAAACATAAATGTGATGGATTAAGATTTAGAACATACTGATTAGAGTGAGCAGGAGTACAGATGAAGAAGATTGACAGCATCTATAAAAAGATTGATGAAGACTATGAACGTAAACGGGACTTTCAGGAAGAGATACTTTCCTGGTATCATGAACACAGAAGAACCATGCCTTGGAGAGAGGAGCCTCTGCCATACTATATCTGGATTTCGGAAATCATGCTTCAGCAGACCCGTGTGGATACGGTGATTCCTTATTTTCACCGATTCATTGAAAAATATCCGGATATCCGGTCTCTTGCGGAATCCGATATGGATGAGCTCCTGAAATACTGGGAAGGTCTTGGATATTATCAGAGGGTTAGAAATCTTCGCTTCACAGCCATAGACCTTATGGAGAATCATGGTGGAAGGCTTCCAGGAACCTATGATGAGCTGGTGAAGCTTAAAGGAATCGGAGCCTATACAGCAGGCGCAATCGCCTCAGAAGCATTCGGAGAGAAGGTTTCTGCTGTAGACGGGAATGTGTATCGGGTTATGGCCAGACTTACAGGAGAAAGAGGAGACATCAGAGACCGCATCGTCATGACAAGGCTTAAGGAGACCGCGGAAAATCTTCTGCCGGACAAGGATACGGGAGACTTCAATCAGGGGCTCATCGAGCTTGGAGCGCTGATATGCATGCCTAAAGGCAGTCCGAAATGCGGATTATGTCCGGTGAGAAGCCATTGCAGAGCTTATGAGGAAAATCTTCAGGACGAAATCCCGTTAAGGCGCAGAAACAAGGAGAGAAAAATTGAAGAAAGAACTGTTCTTCTTATGGACGCGGACGGCAGATACGCCATCAGAAAACGTGAAGAGGGGAAGCTTCTTGCCGGGCTTTACGAAATTCCCCATGAAGAGGGATTCTATTCCAAAGAAGAGGTGGAGGCGCTTATAGAAGATATGGGCATGGAAGTGATCTCAATTGAAGGGCTTGAAGACAGAAAGTTTCTGTTTACCCACATCGAGTGGAGACTTAAAGGGTACCATATCAGAATCAGGAGGGAACAGGGAGACTTCATCTTTGAAACTCTCGAGAACATTTCGATAAACTACACCCTTGCTACAGCCTTCAGGGACTACTTCACCGAGCTTGGCGAAGCCACTCAGCAGTCGTTTCTGTAAGAGCTGAAGTTCATCATCATTTAGTGAAGGAGAGATTGAAATGCCATTTCATATCGTCAGAGGAGACATTACTGTAATGGATGTGGATGCCGTCGTCAATGCGGCAAACACCTCGCTCAGTATGGGTGGAGGCGTCTGTGGTGCAATATTTCTAGCCGCAGGACCCAGAGAGCTTCAGAAAGAGTGTGATGAAATCATGCAGTGCCCTGTTGGACAGGCAGTCATCACAGATGGCTATCAGCTCAAAGCGCGCAAGATCATCCATGCTGTCGGTCCCATCTGGCAGGGTGGAGGAAACCATGAGGAAGAACTGCTTCGGAGCGCTTATGTAAGCGCACTGAAGCTGGCCAGAGAAGAGGATCTGGAGTCCATAGCATTTCCTCTGATCTCATCTGGCGTCTACGGATATCCTAAGGATGAGGCGCAGAAAGTGGCGGTTGAAGCCATCACCGGTTTTTTACAGGATGAGGATCTCACGGTCTATCTTGTCATCTACGATCATAATTACTTTAAGATCAGCGAAGAGAAGCGAAGTGCTCTAAAGGAATATATCAGGAAGTACCATCAGGAAGAAAACAGGAGAGGAAGAAAGTTATCGGATAACCTTATGAATCTCGAGAGACTGGAAATTCCGGTCCTAAGTGTAGACGAAAGTCCCCAGTATATGAAGCATTCATCGCTTGAAGACATCCTTGCCAAACTGGATGAACCTTTTACGAAAACCCTCTTCAGGCATATAGATGAGAAGGGGCTGGATGAGGTTGAAGTCTATAAAAAAGCCAACATCGACCGAAAACTGTTCTCCAAAATCAGAAGCGACATAAACTACAAGCCAAGCAAACCGACTGCGATCGCTTTTGCCATAGCGCTGGAGCTGAACCTTGATGAAACGCTTGATCTTCTTGCAAGGGCTGGTTTCACCTTATCCCATGCAAGTAAGTTCGATCTCATCGTTGAATACCATATTAAAGTGAACAGGTATGATATTCATGAAATCAACTCGGCACTCTTTGATTTATGCGAAAAGACCCTCGCCTGATCCATTGTCGCCCGACAGGCGACCATTTCCCACTCCCGTTTTGTTATCCTTAAGACAGATTAAACAAGGAGGATAAGAAAATGAGAGAAAAAAGAACAGATCTTGTCATGATTCTTGATCGGAGCGGGTCCATGAGCGGCCTTGAAAGTGATACAATCGGCGGCTACAACTCCATGCTGAGCGCTCAGAAGAAACTTCCCGGTGAAGTACTTGTTACGACAGTGCTCTTTGATGACACCTACACGCTGCTTCACGACAGAAAAGACATCCGTATGGTTTCGCCCCTGACCGCAAAGGACTACCAGATCGGTGGAACGACCGCTCTTTATGATGCCATCGGTATTACTCTGCATCATATCGAAAACAAGTACAGAGAAAAAGGGAAAAGCGGCCATGTCATCGTAGTCGTCACAACAGACGGCATGGAGAATGCAAGCAGAGAGTACAGTGCCTTTGCCATCAGATCCATGATCGACCGACTCAGGAAAACCTGCGGCTTCGAGTTCATCTTTCTGGGTGCCAATATGGATGCTGCTGAAGTGGCCAGTGATTTCGGTATCTCAAGAGACCGCGCCGTTACCTATCACGCAGATGAGGAAGGCACAAGAATGAACTTCAAGAGCATAAACTATGCTGTAGAGAATCTTAGATGCTCAAATGTCATTCCAGATGACTGGAAAGCCGAAATTGAAAAAGACTACAAAAACAGAAAAAAGCGAAAATAATTGATCAGAAGCGTGAGAAATTATGGACTTGGAGAGGAGAAATCCTCTCTTTTTTATGATTGAGCATACAAGCGATTTACAGAAGAAAATTATCCAAGTTGTTTACGGTAAATTAATTCAATATTTCGTAATTAGATGGTAAGATTAAGAGGTGAGATAAATAATACTTGGGGGTAGATATTTTATGGCTATAGAAAGAAAAGTCCTTTCAGGGAATGAAGCCGTCGCAAGAGGGTTTTATGAAGCGGGAGGGCTGCTCGCATCCAGTTATCCGGGTTCACCTACGGTGGAACTTCTGGAATCAGTAAAACAATATGATGGAATATATGCAGAATTCTCCGTAAATGAAAAGGTTGCGGTGGAAGTTGCCATAGGAAGTTCATTCTATGGTGCAAGGTCCATGGTGTCCATGAAACACGTGGGCGTGAATGTAGCTATGGATCCGCTTATGACCTTTACCCAGACACCGATGAACGGAGGATTTGTTCTTGTCACAGGAGATGATCCAGGTATGGCCAGTTCTCAGAATGAGCAGGACAACAGAATCATCGGTAAATTTGCCAATATGGGTATCCTATATCCGGGCAGCAGTCAGGAAGCCAAGGATTACACAAAGATGGCTTTTGAGATTTCAGAACAGTTTGAAATACCGATGCTTCTGGATATCACCTCAAGAGTCTGTCACGGAAGAGGAATCGTAATTGAGGAAGAAAGAATCGAGCATGAGCCGAAGGGCTTCACGCCGGATAATTCAAAATATACGATGCTTCCTCCGATCACCCATGCGAGGCAGTTCGCCATGAAAGACAGAATTGAAGCGCTTTCCGAGTACGCTTATGATGCTCCGATGAATACGCTGGAGGAAGTTGAGGGATCAGAGGTCCTGCTTATTGCAACAGGACTTGCCTATCATAATCTGAAGGAGCTTAGGGTTCCTTACAGCGTGTACAGACCCGGGCTTGTCTATCCGCTGAGCGAAAGAAAAATACGGGAACTTTCAGAGAAATATAATAAGATTATCGTCATTGAAGAAATGATGCCTTTTATCGAGAATGAGCTTAAACTCATGGGCATAGCCTGCGAGGGGAAGAAGTGGTTCTCCTTCACCGGAGAGCAGAATGCGGAACAGATCGAAGAAGGACTTTTCAAAGCAGGCCTTTTAAGTGACCAGAAGCTGAATCTCCTTGAACGCAGAAATACGGTGTCAAGACCACCGATGTTCTGCTCAGGATGTCCACATAGACCTGTGTTCGACATTCTGAAGAAGATGAAAGTCACAGTCATGGGTGATATCGGATGCTATTCAATGGCTGTACTGCCGGCGTTTGAAGCGTCACACACCATGATCAGCATGGGTGCGACTGTGGGCATCACAAAGGGTATGAATAAAGTCATGCGCATGAGGGGAGACGACAAGCCTCTTGTTTCTGTTATCGGGGATGGAACATTCTTCCATTCGGGCATGACCGGATTTGCAAATCTACTTCATCAGGCGGAAGAAAACGACAATATGACCTTCATTGTCCTGCAGAACGGTACTACAGCCATGACCGGCGGTCAGGGTAACGGTTCTTCAGGTAAATACGATGTGAATGACGACATGAACATCGACATCAAGAGCATCATGAACACCATGGGTATCGACAATGTCCAGTATGTGGATCAGTTCGACTATAACCTGTTCAGAGATACACTGAAACAGGAAGTGAAGAAGAAAGGGATTTCCGTCATCATCGCCACAAGGCCATGTGCGCTGAAATTCAAAATCAAGGAACCCAATTACTTCGTCGATCCTAAAATCTGCATCGGATGCAGAAGCTGTGTCAACACAAACTGTCCACCGATCAGAATGAAGAGCTATACAGGCATCGACAAACTGAAATCTTCCATCGATCCGTCCATGTGCGTAGGCTGCGGTGTCTGTGCGCAGGTATGTCCGGTCGGAGCCATCAAACAGTCACAAAGAGGAGGCCAGAAGGAATGGATATGAGAAGCATCATCATAGCAGGAGTAGGTGGACAGGGGCTTGTCCTTGCCACACGAATCATATCGGAAGCGGCATTTCTCTCCGGAATGGATGTCAAGACCAATGATGTCGTCGGTCTTTCCCAGAGAGGCGGAACCGTATGGGGAAGCATAAAGATGGGCGAAAAAGTGTATAGTCCAAACATACTTCCTCGTGAAGCGGACATCATTCTAGGCATGGAGCCTCTGGAGGCTTTGAGATGGAGCCATAACCTGAAAGACGGGGGAACAGTCATCTTAAACACCAATAGGGTTTATCCCACACCGGTGCTCCTTGAAAAGGAAGAATACCCGGAGGAAGAAATTGAAGCGCTGAAGGAAAGATTCAATGTCATAGAGATCGATGCTCAGGTGGAAGCCAAAGCATCAGGAAATATCCGTGCGGCAAATACAATCCTCATCGGACTCCTTTCGAAGTATCTGGATATCAGCGATGAAGTCTGGTATGAAGCGCTTAAGGGATTTGTGCCGGCCAAAGCGGTCGAAGAAAATCTGGTCGCCTTCAGGAGGGGAAAAGAGTATGTCGGACAGTAAAAGGCTGTTCATCGGAATCGAGCTCAATCAGATCCATAAAGAGAATCTGTCGGAAACCGGAAAAAGGCTCAAGATGTATACCTCTAACGGTGATCTCACTCCGAAGGACAATCACCATATCACCCTGAAGTTTCTCGGTGAGACGAAAGACAACAGAATTCCGGTCATCGAAGAGACCATGAAGGAAGTCGCAGGAAGATTTCATCTTTTTCTTTCCTACATGGGTGATATCGGAGCGTTCAGTAAAGGAAACAGAAGTACGCTGTGGATGGGGATAAAGGATAAAGATACTCTTGTCGAAATGCAGAACCGTCTTGATGAAGCGCTCGAGAAGCTTTTCTATAAGAAAGATGAGACACCCTATGTGCCCCACATCACCATGATCCGTAATGCGGAACTTCTGGAAGGGTATGAGGATGTAGAGCTTCTAAGCAGTAAACTTAAACTTCCGAGACTGCCTATCCTTATCGATAAAATGGTGCTGTTTGAGAGTACCCGGGTGGAGGATGAACTGAAATATATCAATATCTATGAAGCACCATTAGCGGTCAGAAGAAATGAGGACATTTCACAGACAACCATCAGATCCATCTGATGGATTAATTCATAAAATAGATACAGCCTGTACTTTGAACATCTAATTATCCTATGAGAGAATTAATCAACAGAATATCGGAAAGGAGACATTTAGATGAGTGTACACATATTTCTCAATTATGCCGGTGACTGCAGAGAGGCTGCAGAGTTTTACAGTCATGTTTTCCAGACAGAACCTCCAGTCTATATGACCTATGGAGAAGGCGCGCAGGATCCTGAACATCCCCTTCCACAGGAAGCGATGAATCTTATCATGTATACTGAGCTTCTTATCGAAGGAGACACGATCATGCTGATGGACGCTTATCCACCGATAGATCTGCAGCTGGGCAACAACATGAGTCTTACGGTGGTCTGCGATGACAGAGAAAAAGCTACAGAGTATTTCAACCGTATGAAGGAAAGAGGAACTGTAGATATGGAACTTCAGGAAACTTTCTGGAGCCCACTCTATGGAAGCATCATCGATGATTTCGGGATCATCTGGCAGTTCAATGTGGATCCGGATGAAGGAGAAATTATATCGAAATATGATTCCTCTCCAATAGGTGATTTCAGTCCTGAATACTGATCAGAAAGAGAGAAGGCAGCAGAGGCTGCCTTCTCAGACTGTAGACAAAGTAGTTAGAGTTGAAAAACTTTGACTGCTTTTCTTTTTT